>NZ_JAVRBY020000079.1:0-29090 GCF_034531035.1 Nostoc sp. DedQUE02
GAGTGAACCCAGCTACAGTTCTTTCGCGGTGAACAAAAACGTGTAGAGCAGAGTAAGCGCCGGGGGCGAAGGTTAAGTATTATTGGCTTTCTTCAACCGCTTGTATTTAATAGTACAAATACTAAAGTTGTAGTATAAAAAAGCAGCTTCGCCTTGCTGCTGATGTTTTTATAATGAAGGCACTGAGTTTATCAAGTTCATCAACGGCAAAGAAATACTGGTAGAGACTGCTTGGCGTTGGGAGTGGGAACGAGATTGCAATATGCCAGTAGTTGAAGTGCGTAGGCGTAGCCCGCACTTCTCTACGAGACGCTGCGCGTAGCTTGCTTCCACGAAGTGGTACGGCTGCGCTCAGTGACCGTTGTAGACATCACTACTTGTCCCCACATCAACACTTCCCACGCTAAATGCTAAATTTTATTTAGCCACTTAGCAGGAGTTTTCTTTTTCTTATGTGGTTCTGGTGTGCCGATTCAGTAGAACAAGAATTATTTGATTTGTACGCTCCAGCCCTGCGCTCGCTCGGCGTAAATTTTAATGACGAGCAACTTCAAGACACTCTAGAAGCATCCAGTTATTGTTTAGAAGATGCCTTCAGGAGCGCAATCGTTTATATACTCTGGCTTGAAGAAAACCTCAAGCCCATCTACCCGACTGCGATACTAATTGAGGCACTGGCAAATCAATGGCGCACCAAGTATTGGAAGCCGGAATATCTGGAACTTGAACAGTTGCTCTCAAGAGGAAAGCGCTGGTGGAGGACAGCAGTGGATAAGTGGGGTTACGACGAGCGTAATCAACTGGTTGCAGATATATTTTATGACCACGGGCAGGAATTTATTAAGTTCCGAAATGGTAAAGAAATTCTAGTTGACACTGCTTATAAGTGGGGATGGGAACGAGTCGCAGATTATGCGTCCCCGTTTTCAGAAAGTAATTGGTCATTTCGCGTTATCAATGCAAGGGAATCTTGATCTACACCTTCTGCACAAGAGTAAATAAGCACCGTCAAGCAGCAATCGCTTTAGCCACACGCTATTTTGAGACAGTGTGATTTCTACCCCTCTCAATCAACCAGCACCCCACCCACAACCGCAATCCCCCACTACGGAAACTTCGCTAGCAGCTTTTTAACAACAATTTGCAAAGCAGGGTCATCATTCTAGCACTCCTGCAAGAAGTCAAACCCTGGATTCTGCCCTGAATTTGCCGCAACTTTCAGTTTCTGCATACGCTTTGGTCGTACATTTGACCGCGCAACAATCGCTTCGCACAAACTTCAAAGACGGCTAAAAAATCGGTGTTGCTAGATTCGGATGATGGATGATGATACCATGCTAGAGGGAACGGTGGAAGCCGCAGTCTTTCTTCAAGAGAGCAGCGAAATTTCTTTGCCTTAACTTAGAGCGATTGTCCAAGGTTTTTCAGATCGTGGAAAACCATAAAGAGAAATCCAAATGAACTACGACATCAAAGACAAAACCATTTTGGTTACAGGCGCAAATCGCGGCATCGGCAAGGCGATAGTTGAGTCGTTTATTGAACACGGAGCCACCAAAGTCTATGCGGCTGTTCGTCAGCTCAACAGTGTCTCCTCATTGGTTGAACAATACGGCTTACGGGTAGTACCAATTCAGCTTGATTTAAGTGATCCCCAATCTATTGTTGCTGCTGCTCAAACTGCCCCAGATGTGCAAATAGTTGTCAATAATGCAGGAGTCTTTCAAGCTGGAACTCCCCTAGCTGAGAATGCGATCGCCGCTCTCGAATTTCAGATGAAGGTCAATGTATATGGATTGATTCACATGGCTCAGGCGTTTGCCCCGGTACTCAAAGCCAATGGAGGTGGTGTCTTTGCTCAAATCAATTCTGTTGCTTCGCTCAAGGGTTTCCCTGACTCTGCGACTTACTGTGCCTCAAAAGCTGCGGCTTATTCAATCACCCAGGCATTACGAGAACTATTAAGTAAGCAGGAAACCCATGTACTAAGTGTTCACCCTGGCCCAATTACCACGGATATGAGCGATGCGGCAGGAATGAGTGAAGTTTCACAGCCACCTGCACTTGTGGCAGATGGGATCATAAAAGCTCTCAAAGCTGGGGATTTTCACGTCTTTCCTGACTCGATAGCTAAACAAATGGGCGATGCTTATAAGAGCTTTGCCCAAAATGTCGTTGAAGTGTCATCAAGTTAACTACATTACAGGGTAATGCTCTAGACAAAGAAATCTGGGTATTAAACAGCAAGCCCAAACTCTTCTCGATTGATGAACAAACCAATCACAATATCATGCATCAAATCCATTAAAAATAGGAAATCACAATACTGAATTTATAGCAGCGATATGGCGCGAATCTTATACTATGCACAGCGCTCACCTTACGCTCGAAAAGTAAGAATTGTCCTGTTCGAGAAGCAGCTACCTTACGAACCCAAAGAAACAGACATTAACAATAAATCAAGAGAATTTCTGAGTTTATCTCCCATCGGTAAAGTTCCGGTATTGGTAGATGAAAATGGTCTCGTTTTTTGGGATTCAACGCTGATTGTGGAGTATTTAGACGAGACTTATCCCCAGCCGAGTTTTTATCCAGGCTCGCGTATTGAGCGTTTGTACTGTCGTCAGGGGGAAGAGTTAGCAGACAGTTTAATAGACAGTGTTGTGGGATTGTGGTACCAAACCCGTAAAGGAAATCAAGCCGATTTTGGCACCCAAGCTAAATATCAGTCCAGCATTAATCGCATTTTAGCTGTTTTTGAGCAAAAGTTGACTACCTCAGCCTACCTATTAAATGAAACTCTCAGTGCTGTTGATGTTGCAGCTATATCAGGGTTGGGTTACTACAGCCTCAGATTTGGCAATAATTGGCAGCAAGAGTATCCTAAATTGAGCCAATGGTTTGAGGTATTGCATCAACGTAAGTCGGTTTACTCTACCATGCCAAAAGCATAAAGCAATTTAGCTGACTTTAATCACTTGAGTTTTTGGAAGACATCGTAGCTATTATATTCACCTGATTCAATAGAAAGGGTAACTAATGATGACCGAACGAGAATTTCCGAACTGGGAGGCCCTTTATCAAGAACAAGCGGTTGAAACCATGCCCTGGTTCAACCCTAGCTTAGATCCAGATGTCGAAGAAGCGCTCCTTACCCTTGAACTGAGCAATGGTTCAGTGCTGGATTTGGGAACAGGGCCGGGAACTCAAGCGTTCGCCTTAGCTGAACGAGGATTTCAGATGATGGCGACAGATTTGTCAGAGGCGGCCATTCATCAGGCGGCAGCCAAAGCAAACCAAAAGGGATTAGAAATTTCGTTTCAGCAAGATGATATTCTCAATAGTCGTTTGGAACAATCTTTCGATTTGATTCTCGACAGAGGATGCTTCCATGTTCTACCACCCCAAAACTATGGTACTTACGTGCAAACAGTCGCAAGCTTATTAAAGCCTAAGTGCTACTTGTTACTGAAATGCTTCTCTCAAGAGGAAACAAGAGAACAAGGCCCTTACCGCTTTAGCCCAGAGGAGATTCAGCAGATATTCAAAGAACGATTTAATCTGCGTTTAGCTAAACAAACCGTCTATCATGGGATACTCGATCCCCTTCCTAAAGCACTCTTTTGCATCCTAGAAAAGCATTGATTTTTTCCACAAATTTATTACTCATTCATAAAACAGGGCTATGCGCCAGAGTCTAGCTTGAAAACGAATAGCGATTAGCGATCGCCTCACTCGATTATTTAAAATTTTAGGCAGGGAGTAATCGGGATTTACTCTTCTCGGCTCTCTTTTTCCAACTCTTTACTTTGTTTTAGGATCAACAGCAATCCTTTGTTGCGGTTTAGTAGATCAAGGAGTATTCAGTGTTCATGAGTTAATCTCGCTAAGTTTATGATGACCATTATTCCATCGGCTATGAATATTTTTTGCTCACCCTACATACATGATTAGGACTTACGCATCGTACATAAGTACTAAACACAATTTGGGTATTTTAGCCATGTTTTGCATCCAGCGATCGCAAATGTCGGAATAAATCAGGGTTATCTAAAACCTCTGAAAAGACTAAATACCGTAATACACGTTTTGGTTGATTTGTATAGTGCGTAAGTCCTAATGATATTCCTATTTGTATCTAAAAAATTTTATAATATTATCAAAAATTTAAACAAAACTATGAGTTTGCTGTTGTAAAGGAATCTGAATGATAAACTTAGTTCCTACATCAGGTGTTGAATGGCAAATTAGCTTTCCTTCATGGTTTTCTGTAATAATCTGATAACAAATAGACATTCCCATTCCCGTTCCTTTACCAATTGGTTTTGTTGTAAAAAACGGATCGAATATTCGCTGTTGAATGTGGCTAGACATTCCAACTCCATTATCAAAAATTGCAACTTCCACCCACTTTATATTAACAATATCTGTGGAAATTACAATTCGATTGCATTCATCTTTTCTTTTTTTTGTGTTGCTATCTTCTATGGCATCAATTGCGTTCACTAAAATATTCATAAACACCTGATTAAGTTGTCCTGCATAACACTCAACTAAGGGGAGAGTACTATAATTTTTAATTATTTCTATTTCTGGTCTTTCTGCGGTAGCTTTAAGGCGATGTTGTAGGATCATCAAAGTACTGTCGATACCTGCATGAATATCTACAGCTTTGAATTCAGCTTCATCCATACGAGAGAAGTTTCTTAACGATAAAACAATTTGACGAATGCGCTCAGTACCTGATTTCATAGAAGATAATATTTTTGGTAAATCTTCTTGCACAAACTCTAAATCAAAATCTTCAGCAGCTATTAAAACTTCTGGTGGAGGTTGAGAATTATATTGCTGTTGCAACTCCAAAAACGTTAATAAATTTTGAGTATATTTTTCTACATGGACAAGATTGCCATGAATAAAATTGACTGGATTATTAATTTCGTGTGCCACACCAGCTACCAACTGCCCTAAACTAGACATTTTTTCTTTCTGAATAAGCTGCGCCTGCATTATTTGTAGTTCTTGTAAAGTCTGTTTAAGTTCCGTAGTTCGTTGCTCAACACGGTTTTCTAGCTCACTATTAGCTTGTTCTAGTTGGCTAGCCGATATACGATTTTCTTGAGTCGCCGCCGATAAGATTAATGTTGCAATAGTCAATGCACTTATAAAAGATTGCAACAACAGTAAAGAAGTCCCAGCAGAGTCTTTGGCAAATGTTCCAAATCCTTTCGACGTACCCACAATGGCAATGCTGGTCATCACAATAATTAAAAATGTAGTTTGCCACTGTTGTAAGCGAAAAGCAGCCCACAGCAGAGGTAGAACCATCATATATTCTATCGGACTGCTGTTCCAAAAAGCCGCATACCCAATACCAAATAAGACTGCTAAAACTAAAACAAATTCGGCAATCAATGTTCCTTTAAATTGCTGACGAGTACGCAAATGCTGAAACAATGCTAATAATGCCGGAGCAATAATTAACATACTCACATTTGTACTGATATACCACCCCAACCAAACCAGCCGAAAGTTGCCCCAGTTTGAAATACCGACCATACACTGAGTTACTGCCCCGACTAAGGCAGTAAAGGGTGTAAAAGGAATAATTGAAGCAATAAAACTAATCGCATCTTGGGCTCGATTAAATGGGTAATGTAGCGTAATGAAGCGAGCAACTAAGGTTGTAATGATTAGTGGGTCGATAGCATTGAGTGATGCAACTACAAAAGAAGCGGGTGTATTAAAAAAAAGCAGCCTGTTAATAATGAAATCACAAAGCAACAATACAATCCAGTATCGTCGTCCAAATAATAGTAATGTTGCCAAAAACACCCCAGATGAAGGCCAAATTGCCGCCGATCCATCTGGGAATGTAAATACTGTTGCTAACTTAGCCAGAGCAAAGTGAATCGGCAATAGGATCAAAAATCCGATTAATAAAGCGCGATCATATCGAAAATGGAATTTTGGAAGAGCTATTGTTGGGAACATCTCTAATCTCAAAGCTAGTTTTGAATATTGCTATTTTTATAATTCCCACTTTTGATGCTTTTTTAACTAGCAACGGTTTTTTACTTTCGTTTGAATGAAATTAGGTTTTGTGCTGAGATATAAAAATACCCTCAAGTTGCTAAAAATATTGATTTAAGCAATTGTGACTCTTCTGGACTAATAGTATTTGCTTCTGGATTATTAGGGTAGAACATGAGTATGAGCAGCTTAAATTATATTCAATAATGCCAGTAAATAAATTTAGGCTAAAAGATTATATTGCTTTATCCTTCATTCAAAAACATTGGCTCTTTCAATAATGAACCATTCATGGTTAATTAATGACATTTTGAGCCAGTAATTTTAGAGCAAACGATCGCAAATTTGACCGGAATTATTAATTTTTGTCTCTAAAAGTTAAAGATAATTTTAAAATGGGAATTCTCTATATAGATAAAAAAAGATTTGTAAATAAAAATAAGATAAGATTTATGTTGACGATCGCTGGTTATCGCATAAACGAGCTAATTTATTCGAGTTCCAATACCCTAGTACATCGCGCTCTTAGGGAATTAGATCGAAAACCAGTCATTATTAAACTATTGCGGCACGACTATCCCAGCTTTAGCGAATTGGTGCAGTTTCGCAATCAGTACGCGATCGCGAAAAATCTCGACATCCCAGGCATTGTCCAACCGCTGAGTCTAGAACCATACCAAAATGGCTATGCTTTGGTAATGAAAGACATCGGTGGCATCTCCCTACGCGATTACATCCAGGCTGCCCCTTTGAGTGTCGAACAATTCTGGCCAATTGCCCTGCAAATTGTAGATATCCTCCACCAGCTATATCAGCAACGGATTATCCACAAAGACATTAAACCAGCTAATATTCTGATTCAACCAGAAACGGGGGAGATTAAGCTGATTGACTTTAGCATTGCCTCCCTGTTACCCCGCGAAACCCAAGAAATTCAAAATCCCAACATTCTAGAAGGCACACTCGCCTATATCTCACCGGAACAAACCGGGCGGATGAACCGGGGGATTGACTATCGCAGCGATTTCTATTCTTTGGGAGTTACCTTTTTTGAACTGCTCGCAGGACAGTTACCATTTCCAGTAGACGAACCAATGGAAATGGTTCACGCCCATATAGCGAAACAACCGCCCTCTATCTGCGATCGCAATCCCGATCTGCCCATCATACTCGGTGAAATCATTTGCAAACTGATGGCCAAGAATGCGGAAGACCGCTATCAAAGCGCTCTCGGTCTCAAGCACGATCTGGTGCGATGCCAGGAAGAATATCATGTTGCGGGCAAACTCGCTTGGTTTGATTTAGGCCAACGAGATATCAGCGATCGCTTTTTGATTCCCGAAAAACTCTACGGACGAGAACAAGAAGTTCAAAGCTTGCTCGATGCTTTTGGCCGAGTTGCTAACGGAGCCTCCGAACTGATGCTGGTGGCAGGTTTTTCCGGTATTGGCAAAACTGCCGTCGTCAATGAAGTGCATAAGCCGATTGTACGTTGGCATGGCTATTTCATCAAAGGTAAATACGACCAGTTCAACCGCAATCTGCCGTTTAGTGCCTTTATCCAAGCCTTCCGCGACCTGATGGGTCAACTTCTAAGCAGTGATGACGCGCAGTTAGCTGATTGGAAAGCGAAAATCCTGGCGGCAGTGGGTGACAATGGCCAGGTACTCATCGAGGTGATTCCGGAACTCGAACATGTCATCGGCCAACAACCCCCAGTACCAGAACTCTCCGGTAGTGCGGCTCAGAATCGTTTCAATCTGCTGTTCCAAAAGTTCATCACGGTGTTCACCACAAGGGAGCATCCACTGGTCATTTTCTTGGATGACTTGCAGTGGGCTGATTCAGCTTCGCTAAACTTGCTGAAACTACTGCTGACAGAACGCGATCGCGGTTATCTGTTCGTCATCGGAGCTTATCGGGATAACGAAGTGTTCCCGACTCATCCCTTGATGCTGATGCTTGATGAGGTTAAAAAAGCCCAAACCTTTATCCACACCCTCACCCTACAACCCCTGAGCCAAGCCCATGTGAATCAGTTAACAGCAGATACGCTCAGTTGCTCAACTGAACTGGCTCAACCGCTTTCGGAGTTGGTCTATCAAAAAACCAACGGGAATCCCTTCTTCCTCACCCAATTTCTCAAAGCACTGCATGAAGACGGCTATATTTGGTTTGACTTTCAGACAGGACATTGGCAATGTGACTTGGCAACGGTGAAGTTACTCGCGCTCACGGATGATGTCGTCGAGTTCATGGCACTTCAGCTGCAAAAATTGCCGACTGCCACCCAGGCTGCTTTGAAACTGGCAGCTTGCATTGGCGCTCAGTTTGATTTGTCTACCTTGGCGATTGTCAATCAGCGATCGCCCGAAGATATCGCGCTCGACCTCTGGAAAGCCTTGCAAGAAGGCGTGATTCTGCCCATCAGCGATGTCTATAAGTTCTACCAACTATCAGAACTTCACGTGGCAGAAGTCCAGCAGCCATTAACCTTTAACTGCTCCTATCGCTTCCTCCACGATCGCGTCCAGCAAGCTGCTTATTCCCTCATCCCTGACGAGCAAAAACAGACGACTCATTACCAAATCGGACAACTTCTGCTGCAACAAGTTTCTCCAGCCGCTAGAGAAGAGCGCATTTTTGAAATCGTCAATCAGTTGAACTATGGAACCACGCTGATTGAAAAACAACAGCAACGGGACGAACTCGCCCAACTCAACCTCACCGCTTGCCGCAAAGCCAGAGCCGCAACCGCCTATCATGCCGCCCGTGAATATGCCACAGTCGGGCTGCAACTGCTGGGAGCAGACGCTTGGCAACGGGAGTACGAAATAACTCTATCTCTGCATGACTTAGCTGCCGAGGTTGCTTTTTTGGCTGGTGCTTTTGAACAGATGGAGGAGTGGATTGAAGCGGTAATCGATCGTGCAAAAACGCCTCTAGAACGAGTGCCAGTTTATCAAGTCAGAATTCAGGCATTAGTCGCCCGCAATCAATTTATCGAGGCGATCGCGATCGGTCAATCAGTCTTCCGAATGTTGGGCGTAAACTTGCCAGACGAACCAACCCTAGATGATATTCGCCTCCTGAAGCAAGAAATTGATGCTTTAATTGAGGGTCGCTCCATCGAGTCATTCATTCATCTGCCGAAAATGACCGATCCGCAGCAATTAGCAATTATGCAAAATGCGGCGCGGCTGACACCAGTTTGTTATATGTCCGGCACAAAGCTTTATTTCCTGGTGGTGGCACTCCAGGTTAAATTATCAATTCAATTTGGCAACAGTCCGGTTTCGGCGTTTTGCTACGTGGGTTACGCCTTCCAACTGAGGATGCTGTGGAGCGACATGTCAAAAGTGCCTCAGTTTGGGCAATTAGGATATCAACTCGCCTTAGAACCAGATGCCAAAAACATCCGAGCCGCAACTGCTATGTTAATGGGGGCTTATGTGGGTTCTTGGACAATCCATCTGCAAGACACGTTGCCCATTCTGCTGGACGGATATCAAGCCGGGTTGGAAACTGGCAATCTAGAATTTATGGGTTACGATGCCCAGTTGTATTGCTTCAATGCGTATTGGTACGGTCAACCCCTCGCTGAACTCGAACCCCAAATTCGTGCTTATTACCAGCAGTTGTCCGACCTCCACCAAGTCACGGCGGCAAACTGTGTATTAGCTTACTGGCAAGCGGCACAAATTCTCTTGGGTCAGTCAGAACAAGAGATTCCCTTACGCCAGGATGCCTACGAACACAAAGTGCTGGATGAGGCAAAAGTCGATTTTTACCGACTATCCTTCTTTTACCTTTATCGCTTCACCTTAAATTACTGGCTGCAAGACTTTGCCAAAGCTCAACACGATGCGGCTCAAACGCGACAGTATTTAGCTGGCGGGATGGGAAGTATCGTTGAACCAATCTTCTATTTCTATGATTCTCTGACGGTGCTGGCTAATCCTGGTGAATCAATGTCCCCGTCAGAACCGGGATGGCAGCGAATAGAAGAAAACCAAGCCAAGCTAAAAGATTGGGCAGATTATGGCCCGATGAATTACTTGCACAAATATCATTTAGTTGAAGCGGAAAAATATCGCGTTCTCGATCGCAAAACCGAAGCTATAGAATTTTACGATTTGGCGATCGCGGGTGCCAAAGCCAATGGCTATTCTCAGGAAGCAGCCCTTGGCAATGAACTGGCGGCAAAATTCTATTTGGATTGGAACAAAGAGCGAATCGCCCAAGCTTATATCATTGAGGCCTACTATGGTTATGCTCGCTGGGGGGCGAAAGCCAAACTCGCTGACTTGGAAACTCGCTATCCCCAACTGCTAGCTCCCATCCTCCAAGGGGCGCAGACACCACTTTCTATTGATGAAACCTTATTTTCCACAGCAACTGTCACCTCCACTAGTAGTTCCTCCACGAGTCTTTCTGATTCTCTGGATCTGGTTGCCATCCTCAAAGCGTCGCAAACTCTTTCGGGTGAAATCGAGCTTGAGCCGTTAATTGCTACTCTCTTGCTGACAATAATGCAAACCTCTGGGGCGACGCAGTGCGCTTTAATGTTGAGTGAGGGGCAAAATCTCACAGTTCAGGCAAGGGCAGAACTTACGGAGTCGGGCAAAATCGAAACGCAGATTCTCCATCCAACCCAGTCGCTTGTCGATAGTGGTATAGTGCCGATCGCTCTGGTAACAAAAGTCAAACGCAGCTTGCAGCCCGCTGTGATTAGCAACGCTGGACAAGAGCCGCTATTGCTCGGCGATGCCTATATCCAAAACCAACAGCCCAAGAGTCTGCTGTGCAGCCCGATTTTGCAACAGGGCAAGCTGCTAGGCATAGTCTATCTAGAAAATAACCTGGCAACAGGAGCCTTTACGCGCGATCGCGTTGAGGTACTGAATCTGCTCTGCGCCCAAGCTGCAATTTCACTGGAGAATGCTCGTCTCTATCAGCAAGCCCAAGCATATACTCAACAGATACAAGAATCTCAGCTTCAGATTGTGCAAAGCGAAAAAATGGCGACTTTGGGTAACTTGGTGGCAGGGGTGGCTCACGAGATTAATAATCCAGTCGGCTTCCTCAACGGCAGTATTAACAATGCCAAAGATTATGTAAAAGATTTGTGTGAGTATTTACACATCTATCACCAGCATCAGCCACCTACAGGTGCGGTGGCCGAATTAGCCCAAGAACTTGACCTGGAGTTTATGTTGGAGGATTTACCTAAGTTAATTGACTCAATGAAAGGCGCAACCGATCGCATCAAAGGCATCAGTACCAGCCTGCGTACCTTCTCTCGTGCAGATACGGAACACAAAGTTAAAGTCAACTTGCACGAAGGGTTAGATAGTACGCTGTTGATTCTCAAGTATCGGCTCAAAGCCAATGAAAATCGGCCTGCCATTAAAGTTATCCGCAACTACGGTAATATCCCTGAAATTGATTGCTTCCCCGGTCAGCTTAACCAGGTGTTTATGAACATTCTGGCTAATGCGATTGATATGTTCGATGAAATGGCACAGCAAACAAGCTTTGAAGAGTTAGAAAATCATCCCCAACAAATCGCGATTCACACTGCATTATTATCCGAACAAAATGCAGTTGAAATTCGTATTTTTGACAACGGTAAAGGCATGAATGAATCAGTTAAATCTAAGATTTTTGAGCGTTTGTTTACCACTAAAGAGGTTGGCAAGGGAACGGGGTTAGGTTTAGCGATCGCCCGTCAGATTGTCGTCGAGAAACATGATGGTCGGCTGGAAGTTCAGTCCCAATTGGGACAAGGCTCTGAGTTTTCCATCTCACTCCCGGTTCGGGGTTAAATCAACCATCGCTGCGGCACAGTACAACAACTGTGTTGCAGCCGACAGATTATACCATTTCACTAAAATTGGCTGTGCCAACGCTCCTGGCGAACGCACCTGTCAAAACTCTGCCAGGATTCACACAGTCGATCGCTATACCTCAGTTCGAGTCATCACTAAAATCTGTCGCTAAACCAGAGTTCACGTCAAAAGATAACCCTTCTCATACCGAGTTGCGTTCAAAAATATTAGTTTTGGCAGGCTGTTCTTGAGCAGGGGAAGCAGGGGAGGCAGGGGGAGAAATACTACATACATATGATTGCAAATTGGTATCAACAACAGCAATTTGAGCAACTGCTCGATCCTTGGCTATAATCTACTACGCATTGGACAAGAAGCTCTAACCAATGCAATTAAATATGCCCATACCACAGAGATTCAAGTTGAATTAGTCTACGAGGAAATGCAGTGCTGTTTGCGAATTAGTGCCAAATTAATACAGCGCATGAATCATCCAGAATTGAGCCAGCGTGAGTTAAAGGTGCTTCAATTGGTGGCACAGGGTATGAGCAACCTGGAGATTGGGACTACTTTGAATGTTAGCGAAAGCACGGTCAAATCAAATATCAACCGGATTTTAAGCAAGTTAGGGGCTAAAGATCGCACCCAGGCAACCATTATTGCTTTAAGAGCTGATTCGTAAACAAAAGCTTAAGATGCCATTCGCTTTACCATCAGACGAATCAATGAGCCATAAATCATAGCTTCACTTAGCTCTGTGTACAATTCATAATCCTTGCTCAAACGCCGAAATTGATTGAGCCATCCGAATGTGCGTTCTACTCATAGCAGGGGTTTGAGCGTTTGATAATTGAGGCGATTTTTTTATCAATATCATTATTTAACAAGGGTTTCACAAATTACGTGCGTTTGCCCTAGTGAATAAAATTCTGTCACTGCTACCAATTAAAAATCAGAAGACAAAGCTAAAACTTCTGATTCCCAACAGTGAATAAACCAATGTCACTGCTACCAATTAAGAATCAGAGTTAAGCCAAACCAGCGATTACCTTCAGTTCAAGCTCAAATTTGAAATCTCGCAGAGAAACAATATTTAACATTAACAACTACGGAGTAGATATGAACAATAAAACTTTAGCACAATTGAGTTTCAGTGCAATCACCGTGGCAGTCACGGCGGCTGTGTCCGCACCGACACACGCGCAGCTGAAGCCGATAACGGTGGCTGAGTCCGCACCTGCGCCCAGTGACCAAAGGATTCGTAAAACGGGTTTCCGTCTCAGCAACTTCGATGTGGGAATTGCCACGGTATGCGTCGAGACAGATAGGGAAACCCAGTGTACCGGCCGGGTTCCCAAGGGTACGTCGCGGGTCTACACTGTGCGTTATCACAACCTCACGGGCTGGAAATGCCACGTGAGGGCAGACCGCCCCTTGCCGCCGCATAGCGTGCACTCTCACAAATTCAGCCGAGGAGAGTTCAAGGAATGTCTCTTTATTGATAACACTATCTTCGGC
This sequence comes from Nostoc sp. DedQUE02, assembly GCF_034531035.1. Taxonomy (NCBI): domain Bacteria; kingdom Bacillati; phylum Cyanobacteriota; class Cyanophyceae; order Nostocales; family Nostocaceae; genus Nostoc; species Nostoc sp. DedQUE02. Next base: position 13,383 of record NZ_JAVRBY020000079.1, read on the forward strand.
AAGCGACCTAACGGTTCTCAGAAGAAGATTAGCTAATTAGCTGTAGTTGTTTTTCCCACGCGCTGGGGAAATTCGTAGCGATATGGAAGTAGTGGTGATGCTCGAGTCATTGGCACTTATCCTAGAGCGGAGTCTGAGCCAGCCTTTGATTGACATAATCTTGCAACCAGAACCAACTTACTTGGGTAACTCTGGCAATTCCTCGCAGTGATATTCTCTCTTAACTTGCACATTTTAAAACCCTTACAAAATAAGGCGTTGAGACATTTCATAAAAATGTGCTTGTTTCATATTTTGCGGGAGCGTCAATCGCGCCTGTGAGAGGCTCAATTCAAACAAAAAATACAGAGGGTATGTGGATGAATACATTTCAAATAAAAACTACCAAAGGAAATAACAAGCCAGCTATATCGTCAGGAATAGATCCTTATATGTGGCTTGTAGAAAAAATTGAACCCACCCGTACCGATCTTCTAAATCACCCAGTTTACAAACAATTAGGAGATATAGCATCTCTGCGGATATTTACGGAATCCCATATATTTGCCATTTGGGATTTTATGTCACTGATTAAAACTCTTCAACAGCGAGTCACTTGCTTAGATGTGCCGTGGCTTCCACCGACAGATATTAATTCAGCAAGGATGGTTAACGAGATTGTTCTAGCTGAAGAGACTGATGAAGTTACCCCAGAGCATTACACAAGTCATTTCGATCTCTATCTAACTGCTATGTCAGAGATTGGGGCTGATAGCAGTCTAATACGACAGTTTATTTACTCGTGGTTAGCTTGGATTCCAGATTATAGTGAAATTGTGCTACATACTAGCCAGTTTTGCCAAATCCGCTCTTAGTTACTAGCTTGTCAAGCAGATGCTTGAACTGTGGGACTTTGTAAAAAAACTCAAGGAGCTAGAACTGAGAATGGCTATTTTAGACACTACAAGTCTGACCCAGATGGAGTTCCCAACTGCCGCAACCTTGAAATTGCCACCCTTGCCGATAAAGCGTCCTTTATTGCTGATTGGTCATGGCACTAGAGATGCAGAAGGAAGGCAAGCTTTGTTAAATTTTGCTACTGCCTATGCAGCTTTAGATCCATCGCGTTCAGTTGTGCCTTGTTTTCTGGAATTGACTGGCCCGACCATTGAAGAAGCAGTAGAGCAGTGTGTGGAAAGAAGCTACATTGAACTCTCAGTGTTGCCAGTGATGCTATTTGCTGGACGGCATAGTAAATTTGAAGTCCCCAATGAACTAGACCGTGCCAAGGCTAGGTATCCGCAGCTGAAGTTTCACTACGGGCATCATTTTGGGATTACTCCTAAGATTATAGAATTGTGGCGATCGCGTCTAGCACAACTTGACTACCCTGAATACAACCCCCAACAAATTTCTCGATCTGACACCGTTCTCCTCTTTGTCGGTAGTGGTTCTAGTAACTCCGATGCCAACGCAGATGTTTACAAAATAGCTCGTATCATTTGGGAAGGAAGCGGCTACTCCACAGTCGAAAACTGCTTCATCGTCATTACGCAACCTAAGTTAGAAGAAGGCTTCCGTCGCGCCCGTTTTTACCAGCCTAAACGCATCATTGTCCTGCCATACTTTTTGTTTATTGGTATATTAATGAAAAAAATTATTAATATTACTGCCCAACAGCAGGAGCAATACCCAGATATTTCCATGATTTGTCTGCCCGAAATGGGTCTGCATCCTCAACTATTCTCGCTATTACGAGAGCGAGAAATTGAAACTCAGCAAGAACTTGTGCATCTGATAGTTTTCCCAATGGTTCAATAGGTTGTAAACTGACAGAAATATTGGAAGAGTTAAAAATTAGTAATATCGCTGTTGTTCCTCACTCGATTATGATAACGTATGAAGTTTTCATGCTGGCTTGTTATGGAGTTTTAGAGCAAGCGCTAAAAGAAGAAGTTTTATCCAAGTCTGAGTTATATGAATGGGTAAAACACTTAGAACAAATGCACAAAAATGGGCAGTTTCTCGCTGAACACCCAGGATTTATTGTTACAGGCACAAAGAGTTAATAAGAAGATGTTTTCAAAGTTTTGAAAGGTTAAATTTTAGGGTGTGTTATCAAAGTGTTGCCATAAGTTTAGACCAAATTCGTAGCAATTAATAAATAATTCAATAACTAAGTCGTGCAGTTCGCACAAGCTTAATTTCGATAATGCATTTATTAAGGGGTTATCCTATGTCAACTTTTGTCTTAGTTCACGGCGCATGGCATGATGGTTCTGCTTGGGAACCTACGATCAAACATCTAGAAGCGAAAGGGCATCGAGCTTTTGCTCCTACAATCGCTGGGCATGGTAAAGGCGTAAATAAAAATGTCAACCATGCTCAATGCACGCAATCGGTTGTTGATTACATTGTTGACAAAGACTTAACCGATATCGTCCTCTTAGGACATAGTTTTGGTGGGACAATTATTGCGAAAGTTGCTGAAGCGATTAGCGATGGCTTCGCCGGCCAAAGGCAACGCATTCGACGGCTGATCTTCTTCAATGCCTTTGTCTTGAATGATGGTGAGAGCGTCAAAGATACCTTCCCACCTAACTCTCATGGGTTATTCGACAAGCTAGCGAGAGAATCGGACGATCGTACAGTGATGCTACCTTTTGAGACTTGGCGCGAGGTATTTATCAACGACGCTGATCTCGAACTGGCTAAATCCAGTTACGCACAATTATCGTCTCAACCCTATCAACCGCTAATCGACAAGTTGGACTTAAAGCAGTTTTACGTGCTGACCATTCCCAAGAGTTACCTCTACTGTACAGAAGACAAGGGGGACTGGCATCCGAGAATGTCCAGTCGTTTAGGGCTATTTCGGCTCGTGCAAATGCCGGGTAGTCACGAGGTGATGTTTTCTAATCCTGTCGGTTTAGCAGAAAAGATTATTCTGGCAGGGCGCGACTAGCAGTGTTCAAATGAACACTGCCGTTTATTATTTTATCTAGAGCTTGCAAGCGAGGAAACTTACATAATGACATCTCAGTCCGTTGATAATGTTGATCAAAGGGAGAACCAGATCCAAAACTGGAATAATTTTTGCCGCTATCATGTAGGCGACTGGCATGGTATCTGGACTAAATATTCGCCAGAAGGACACTCAATTGACTCCTTCAAGTGTGTTCGTTCCTTTCATCTCAGTGAAGATAGTAGCCAGATAACTCAGCAAAATTACTACACTTATTCTGATGGAAAGACTGAACTACAAAATGCTGGTCCTTATACTAGTGCAGGTCTATCTTTTAACGGGCATCACTTTGTCGTTTTGTTTCTAGACAACAGCTTTTCCTGGGGGTCTACAACGATCACAAATGCGGATGCTCAGTTATTTTGTGAAACAGGGTTCACGCATGGAAACAAGAGGATGAGCCTTAGCGCTGTTTACAAAAAAAGCGGTGAGTTGCAGTACATCAGAGCGATCTCTGAGCAATTAGACAGCTTTAATGAAGCGCTTTCAGTTCCTGGTGTGATTCAACCTGACGGCGTTTGGCAGGGGACTGTCAAACAGATAACCCCCGATTTAGTCACATCCTCTCCAAAAGAAATTGGATGGCAACCCCTGGAGAACGAATATGGCAACAATCAGGTATTTCACTTAAGAGGAGGCTCGATTAGTTGTCCCTTGAGGATTGAAAGCAACACAGTCCTGGATCTGATTGTCGATTGGCAGGCTGCTCCAAACAAATTGTTCCGTGGAATTCGCCACTTTGACAATTCCAAGTTGAGTCGCTTTTTGCTTCAAGTCTACGAATCCTAATCAGATTCGGCGATCGCATTGGACGCACCAAAACGCTACTGTTACTACCCATTATTCCAACTTAAGTTGAAATAAATCTGAACTTAAGTACAGTTAAACCTGAGTACTTCAGAACGCTCATCGGCAATCTTTTTGTCACTTAAAATATGGACTCAGAATTGATGACAGCTTGAAGCTGATTCCATATATTAAATCATATAGACGTTAGTCAGGATTGACAAAAAGAGATTTCAGAGTGCTAAGAGTACAGTGAATGTTTTTTTGTCGAGGTTTAGAATGAGTGACAATATTTCTGCTCAACCAACTGGCGATACGCAAAAGCTAAAGCCTTTATCATGTGTAGAAAAAATCAAGCGGGCTATTTTTTCCACAACGATGACATGACAGCAGTTTGCAGGTAGATAGAGTACAAGCGATCGCTCAGTGTCGTAGATGGGGTTTCGTGCCTCAACCCCATAAACTATAGTTTTGGCGAAGGATGATAGGTAAAACCCACCCTCCGCATCCAGTTATAGGTGAGCAATCAGCGAGACGAGTTTGAGTGGAATATGTGCAGCGCGATCGCACTATTCCAGCGTTATCCGTTCAGACAACATCACTAGAGTACGAGGAATTTCAAATGATCATCCATCCAAGGAATGGCAATCCGATAATTGCTACGGTTTTAATGACCTGTAGCACATTCAAAACTTCCGCTCTCATAGGATCGTTTCAGAGTATCTCGCTATCTTTTGGTTCTGAAGAAGCGGCTAAAAAATTTTTTGAGGATGTTAGAAAGATGAGCTGTCTTCACTCAAGTCATGAATCAAACCATGTTGTTGTTATTCCTGACTTTAGTAGTAGCCAAAATGCTGCTGGAGCTATTTACCACGCGGTTAACTCTTACAGAGATCGCTTAACTTCTGTCAACAAATTTGAGATAAATCTTTTCTCTGAAGAAGACAAGCACCTACTTAAACACATTCGGCAGTACATAGAGGTATATTTTGGTTCCGATGCTATGACTGTGAATTGAAGCAGAATTCAGTACTCAGGAGGAGGCAGTGCGTTGCGGTGAGAGGATCGCAGTCTTGGCGGTTCCCGTCGTTAGCGCAGCGTTAGCGAGTCTTCGAGCGTCTTGCCTTAGCGAAGCGGTAGCGAGTCTTCGAGCGTCACCCCCGAACCCGTTAGCGCAGCGTTAGCGAGTCTTCGAGCGTCAGGGAGGTTTCCTCCGTTGTAGCAACTGCCGTTCAGAATCAACGGTTCGGCTTCTCTTCTCCTTCTCCTGTCGGAGACGCTGCGCGAACGGAGATGCTAACGCGAACGAGACGCTACGCGAACGCTCACCGTTGACCCTGAGCGAAGCCGAAGGGTCAATGAGTGCGGGATTCAAACCGTTCGGCTGACGCTCACGGCGAAGCCTTCCAATTCAATTGTGAATTCTGACTCCTGACTTCTGAATTCTGTTTTGCAAAAAGTTTGGTTTTTTACCATACTCAAAGCTCAAAGACGGAATTCTAACACTGTAAACCGAGAGGTGATTTCATGAAAACATCGAGTTTGAGAACAAAGTTCTTTGCTCTAATGATGATCGGTGTTTTAGTAGTCAACGTGCTACTATCAGCACCACAAAAAGCTTTCGCCCAAACAAGTAAACCCAATATCGTTTTCGTCCTAGTGGATGACATGGACGCTGACACAATTAACATCGCACCGGAGAAATATGCACCACATATCAAGTCGCTTTTGATCGACAAGGGTGTAACATTTCCCAACTTCTTTGTCGATGTGTCTCTCTGCTGCCCATCGCGCACAAGTATTTTGCGCGGTCAGTATGCCCACAATACGGGGGTCTTGAACAATTCAAGAGATGAAGGAGGTTTCCAGCAAGCCCATAAAAACAAATTAGAACAAGAAACCATCGCCACCTCATTAAAGGCAAATGGCTACCGGACAGCTTTGATTGGCAAGTACCTCAACGGCTATCCCGACACAGTCCGCGATGATGACGACAAAATCCCGGATACCTACGTCCCGCCTGGTTGGACAGAGTGGTATAGCCCGATGGAAAAAGGCAAGAATAAAAACAAAGCCAAGGGTTATGGCAATCCTTACACGCAGTACGGCTATACACTGAACCAGAAAGGCAGACTGGTCAAGTACGGTAACAATCCCGAAGACTACGGTACAGACGTTTATACTGGCTTTGCCAGAAATTTCATCAAAAATTCTGCCAGAGACAACAAACCGTTTTTCCTTTATTTTGCTCCCTTCAACATTCACTCGCCATATACGTCAGCAGACCGCTACAAGCCCCTCTTCCGAGATCCAAAGATTAAAGCGCCCCGCTTAGACAATTTTAACGAAGCTGGTACTGATGCTGGTGGCTTTAAGACTAAGCCTCAATTCATGCGGAAGCATTTGAAGCGACTCAATAAGAGACAAATTGACTTTGTTGATAAAAGTTATCGAAAGCGCTTGCGATCGCTCCAGTCGGTTGACGATGCAGTTAACAAGTTAGTCGATACGCTCAAGGAGTCAGGGCAACTTGACAATACTTACATCGTTTTTACCTCTGATAACGGTTACAAACAGGGTATTCACCGGATAAGCTTAGGCAAAGAGAGTGCCTACGAGGAAGATATTCGCTTGAATCTGTTCGTGCGCGGACCGGGAATTCCCGCCGGCAAGAAACTGCCCCAGATAGTGGGTAATATCGACTTTTTCCCCACCTTTGCCGATATAGCTGGAGTTCAACCACCCCGTTTTGTGGATGGACGCTCGTTCTTACCCTTGTTAAAGGGTACGACAGAACCCCGGAAGTGGCGCTCTGCATTTTTGATAGAACACACACTAAGTAAGAAGAATGCACTTGAAGCTGAGGATGATCTAGACAACGATCTGTTACAGCTTGAAGAAGAGGAGCGGTCACAGCTTGCAGATGAGGATGATCTAGACAACGATGTGGTACAGCTTGAAGATGAGGAACAGTCACAGCTTGCAGATGAAGAGCAATCGCGCCGAAAAAAGAAGCAACAAGTGAAGTTCCCTACTTACCAAGCGATCCGGACACGAAATTACACTTATGTGGAATATGAAACTGGGGCGAAGGAACTGTACGACATGAAAAAAGACCCCTATCAGTTGGACAACCTGGCTTCTAAAGCTGATCGAGCTCTACTCCAACGGCTTGCTAACCGACTGAGTAAACTGCGTACTTGTAAAGCCGATTCCTGTCAGGCAATTGAGGAGGAGGAGGACGAGTCGTTTACTGCCTAAGAAGGTTCTGCCAGGATACGTGGTACGTATCTTGGTAAATCAGCAAATGTAGGTTGGGGAGCCACTCACGTGCGGGGGTTCCCCCGTTGAGTGAAGTGGCGTTTGAGGAACGAAACCCAACACCTCAAACTCTTGTATTTGTTGGGTTTAACTTCGTTCAAACGCCACTTTAACGCCAGTTGCGACAATGGAAGGAACCTCCCTGACGCTCGAAGACTCGCTAACGCTGCGCTAACGGGTTCGAGAGTGACGCTCCTGCGTCGCTAACGCTGCGCTAACGACACAAAGCGGAGCGGAGCCACTTCCTCACCGCAACGCACTGGCTCCTCAAGTCGGGAGGAAAAACGCCACCCAATCGACATCTATTTGCGGTTGAGACATTTTTTGTGCTCAAAGGTGAAGGCATTGCAATTTGTGATGGCAAAGAAGTTGCGATTCGTTCCGGAGATACCTTGCTCGTGCCGCCGACGGGAGTTCATGAGATCCGCAACACTGCGTCAGAACGACTGTATACGATTACTGTCATGGTGCCAAATGAGAATTTTGCCGAACTGATTCGTAGCGGCGTTCCAGTCAAACTCGATGCCGAAGATATAGCCGTGCTGCGGCATAATCTAGTCCAAGATTCAGTTTGATGACAGCGATCGCCCATTGACCACAAAACCATTCACGGATCGTGTCATTCGATGCTGTAGAACCAGCAATCGTTGATCAGTTGAATGCCCTGGACAATCCGAACCGATGGCCCATCTCCATGAAACCGAAACTCGACCAACTCACCGAGCCGGAACACAGGTTTTTCTTTATACTTGGACTGGGAACGTCCCCCAACTCTTTGTATTAGCAATGGTGTTGGCGCATTTCCGGCTAAAAATTTCTCCAAAGCTTGTTGCTGTTTGGGCAACAGGTGTGAATCAGCCATTGTAGGGATGAGATAGGCGATACCTTCGGCACACTTCGTGAATGCTTCGTACCAACCGATAGGTTTAGATGTGGATGAACCTATCCCACTATTTTAAAAATCCCTACTTATCTTCGCAAAATATGCTTGAATTTTTACGTCAGGTCGTAGATCGCAACTATGGGTTAAAGAGCGAAGTGTGTTTACCATCTGGCTGATTTTGGTTGATTTTGGGGGCTGATCTATAAACTAATCTTATCATTTAGCTAAACTCTTAGCTTTTGTACATTTCCCTCAAAAGTTGTATCGTAAGCTACTATTTTTTACCGCTCGCAAAAGTTTTCAGTCTACTGACAGTAATCTGCTGTCGGGCTGGCTTAGTTTGGTAATGCTGATGGGTCATTACAGGTATGGCTGGGTTGCTGACAAACAAGTTAACCCCTCGAATCCAAGAGCTTCCACTTTCACTTTACCTGTAGCCGAGTCGAAATGAATCAAAACTGAACGTTCCATATTTATCTCCTAGCAAAATGTTGAACTTCTTGATGTCCGGCAAAAGTCAGCCGTAAAGTTTGTACAGTGCCGTTGGTTTCTTCAGTGATCGCGTACTCCCCAAATTTTTCTTGTAATTCGGCAGCTTTAGCTCTCACCATCCGTTGTCCATAAGCCAGAATTAGTTTATTGCTGAAAAAGTCTTCGCCCAGCTTAGGAACTGTCTCATAGCTATCGTGTATCACCTCATACACACCGCTTGAGGTGTTCCATTTGAACCCGATGTCTGCACGGGCTTTTATGGTGCGACCAGACACGATGATTTCAGCACTTTGCCCCTGAGAGCCACGTAGTATCCTTTTAGTGGCTGTGGATTTCGATGAACTTGCGGTGATAGGTTTAAATCAAAAAGTGCTTGTAACAAACAATCGTGATTGCTTAATTTGGTTTTAACAGTTGAGAAATGTGACACAAGTTATCTCCAAGGCTTTCAAATTGGTTTGAGAAATAGTAGGAGTGTGATATCCTTTTTGGATTATTGTGAATACCACACATAAAATCCATTTGCAATTAGTCTTGGACGAATGCACCTCGCCCAAGACTGTTTTTTACCTGAACTTGAAAGACATGACCGTAGCTTTCGACAAGCCCACGTCGCTAGTTGTGAATGTCTGCAATAGCTCTATGAATTGTTTTTGTAGAGTCATTTTGTAGCCGGACAGGTCTTTTGATAACTGGCGGTTTATGTATTGACATCGCTAAAATAGTTGAAGTTTTTGTGAATTATCCTGTACTACGGGCTTGTTATAAGTCATACCTTCGACTTCGTAGCAACGACTCATAAGTTTGTTTCCTTTGATTGGGCAGAGGTGAAAACAGATATTGTGGATGCTGTATGGTACCTGCATCACCCAGATATTGACAAAGGATAGCGTTGATTTGGTAGACCTTTGATGAACTTAACAGTGTCGCGTCGTACACCTTAATCAAATTTGTTTCCATCTGATTAGTATTGAAATGTGTCATAATTTAGTGTTGAATCGATTTTTCTCTTCAGTCAGACTGATTGAATCTGACTGGAGAGTTTTTCACGCATAATGTAGTTATTCAATTCTTTTACACATTCTTTCAAAGATAGAAATGATCGAAAATCAGGTTTGATTTCTCCTTCAATTCATCTGGCAGTGCTTGAAAATCAAACTCCTCTGAGTCCCAAACTTCATCAAGGCTTGTAGACTCATCAACAATGTTTGCAATCAAACAAGATTCGTCGCTGTAATTCCAATCGTTAGCCAAAAGCCACGGCAGGACTCCCTCGGATTGCAATAGTTTCTCAACGTCGAACGAGTCGGAAAACTGTTATAAGTTTTCGATACTGGGCTGAACAATTGTTATAGTCATCTTTGATTATTTGTGAATAGGTAAACAGCACACGTTGGCTGTAGACAAGGCTTGAGCAACTGATGGTATTGCTAACTACAAGCCCTGTTTACAACAAGTTAAAAAAAGTCGGAAGTCGTAGGTCGGAAATCGGAAGTCGGAAGTATAGTTTTCCAGACGTCAAGTTAAACCCCTTTCTCATTACGAGCTTTGGTATTGAGGATGGGGATGGAAATTTTGACCTCTTTATTTAGAAATCCTGGTCTTCACTTCCGACTTCCGACTTCGTTAAAATGCCATTTCATTGCGATCGCCCTATTTTTATTGATCAGTTTGTTGTGCCTTCAGCACAACACTCTCACTCTTTTATTGGCGAAGCCTCATAAAGCAATTTCAGTTAAGGTGTATCAGTTAATGTAAAAACACCAGACAGCACTAAGCTGTAGAGAAGATATGCTATTTCTTCTGTACAACCGCGTGATATCTATTGAAAAGCGATCGCATACCTCAAAAGTAGCGATCGCAACGGAAGGATTCATCAGCCAGAATCAGCCACGTTAATTACTCCTGAACCATCAACTCTTGCAGCAACGCATCATTTATCCTTTGTGCCTCTGTCCCACTACTTTTCCTAACACTCTTCCATCACTCTGGTGAAAACAATAATCGAAGTAGAAAACTGAAACTATTACCAAATCAAGGTTTGAGGCTTTATTTTCTAATAGAAATTAAAAAATATAGCCAAAGCCTGGAAAGTGAAGTCTCGTAAGCCTTGCAGCGATTGCTTTCTCCAAGAGTGATGGAAGAGGGCTAATATCAAAAGCTTGCTGCACTATGGTTTGAACTGACTCTGGCAATGATTCAAATTTTTCCGAATTGAGTATGACGAGGCGACAACCAGGATAAGGCATAAAATCAGTAAACAGTTCCATCCCCGATGTAATAAGAGTTTTGCTCCCGTTCCGTGATCGGATGATGGGATTTTTGGTTGTCCTGAGTGCAGTTGATTTCTGATGCCATGTAACCACAAAACCAACTTAAAGTGTAAAATGCCCAAAAATGCAGCAGCGATCGCGCTAGTGAACAATAGATATATGCAGTTGTGCAAGTATAAAAATTTAGAAAACACGCAAAAATAAGTTGAACACTTTTACTTGGTAATTAAGGCTAACAGCTTATTTCAAATTAAATTTGCACTACTTCTTTTTACTTGATCCTTTAAGTCTTTTAGCTTTAGTCTGCTTACAGAAAAATACTCTGTTTATGAAGTAGTTAGCGTATAGTTTTGGGTATTCTTCTGGCTACTTAGTTTAATTATATTTCTGAAAAACTAATTTAAGCACGAATAATTAGAGCAATTAATGAACGCTTATCAAATGATTGAACTTTACCCGCTTTACCTACTAAGTTACGAACAGGAGCTTATGGAGTTGGTTCAACTCGCTGGCAAACTATTCTCTATATTCTGATTCCCGCAGCATTCTCTGGCATTGTCGGTGGGATCATGCTGGCATTAGGCCGAGCATTGGGAGAGACAATGGCAGTAACTTTAGTAATTGGTAATAGTAACGACTTAAATTTCTCTTTAATTGCACCTGCAAATACAATTGCTTCTCTAATTGTCAACCAATTTTCTGAGTCAACAGGCATACAAAAATCTGCCCTCATGTATGCAGGATTAGTTTTATTTGCCATTACTTTGATAGTAAATATTTGTGCTGAGTTAATTGTTCGTAAAGTCAAGAAATACTAATAAAATTAGCAATTATCGCGATGACTTCTACTCCACAAAAGCAGCAATTTAATCAATCTGTTGATGAAAATTTTGAGCATTCCTACGCTCATCCTGAAACAGTGATGGATTTGGTGCTAACAAGCATTACATTTGTCTTACTAGGAATTACGCTTTTACCTTTGTTACTCGTTCTTGGTTATGTAGTTTTTAAGGGAGCCAGTCGATTTAATCTGGAATTATTTATTGGGCAAATACCAGTTGCTTTAGAACAAGGAGGTGGTATTGGTAGTGCGATTGTTGGCACATTAATTACAGTAGCGATCGCCTCTATTATCAGCATTCCCTTTGGGATTCTGGCCGCAGTCTATTTATCCGAGTTCAGTTCTGCTAAAGTCGCTGATTCGATTCGCTTTGCTACTAATGTATTGAGTGGTGTCTCTTCAATCATTATAGGTATCTTCGCTTACGGCGTTCTTGTAGTCACTACAGGTAAATTTTCTGCATTTGCTGGCGGATTTGCTCTAGCTATTTTGATGCTACCGATTATAGTCAAAAGTGCTGATGAAGCTTTGCAGCTTGTACCCAAAGAGGTACGCTGGGCATCAGCTGGGGTAGGCTCGACAAAATTTCAAAGCGTGCTACAGGTTGTTTTACCAGCCGCCTTGCCAACAATTCTAACAGGAATCACCTTTTACAGATTTTTAATAGCGGTGACTTTACTCGTGCTGTCGCTGATAAAGCAATACGGTTCAGTTAAGGCTAACAAGCTGATTATTAATATGGAATTTCGGAACGTCTATTCGTTGTCCAGTCCCTCTGTGGTGAGGCTTTTTAGAGCGAAACTTGGATACAGGTTTTTTAACAACTCTGGGATTAATACGGTGAACACGCTCAGGTAACAACGTATCTAAAATCTCGACAATTAACCAATCGAAAAAAAGGGAAATTCTTCTGGCTGTAAGTCTTGAAACTTAGGAATAGCACGACGAATAACTCGTAATGTACCTGTAAAACTCAAGTCTAATGGTGGAATCCCAGCAGTAGTTGCAGCTTGAAACATTAACATTCGTACTGACCAATGACCTAACAACCAACCATAAATTTCTTGTACTACTTCTCGTGGTTTTTGAGAACGAACGTGAGTTTTACGCCCTAATAAGTGAATTTTTAACTCATCAAGCGTATTTTCGACTTCCCATCGTTGATGATATTCTTTGGCTAACAGTTCTGCGGGAAATTTTTCAATGTCTAATAAGCTAGTAATTAAGCGATAAGTAAGTTGTTCAGTTGGATTTTGCGGATGCTCAATTGTGTATTCAATAACTCTCACTATGCTTGGCATACAATCTTTTGAGCGCAGTTTTCCTGAACGATTGATCCATGATAAATAGGAACCGTCTTCTAACGGTTTTTCTACTACGAACTTCACATTGGCGGGGATTCTTCCTAAATAATCACACCCCTTGGATACCGTTTTCTCCACCATGTGATATGAATGTAAACCTCTATCCCACATCAACAACATTCCTGATTGTACAGAGCGTAATAATTTTAAAGCTCGAACCCGTTCTCCCATACGATCAGGACACATTAAGGCATCAAATATAATGTGCGTTCCTGCCTCTACCAAGATGACTAATCTGACCTTGGGAAATGCTGCTTGTGTCCCTGGACGACTGCTGGGACGACCAAATACTCTGGCATTTTCCTCACTATCTGGCACATCAAAACAGCTACCATCGATTACCACTATTCGTAATCCATTCAAAAATACTCCTAATGTTTGAGCCGTTGCTATTGGTTTTACTAGCTGATGAAATAATTGGCTCATCACCCTGACTCCCAATCTTTGTCGAGCTTGTGTAATTGCTGATTTACAAGGGAAGGAGCCAATATTTCCCAACTTTTATCCATGCTATAAAAAGACCATCAACTAAGTTTTTAAGTACATCTCGCATCGAATCTCTCGACCACAGACTCATTGCTACTACCAAACAAATTACCAAATGCGCTGGTAAAGAACGATTTCTTTCTTCGTTAGCTTTGCTTTTTGCGATCGCTTGCTCAATAGCAGTTGCAGGTATGGCTGTCTCTATTGCTTTCAGCAAATCCTGGCTTTGTATTATTGGAGACAACAAGGAGAAGTCTTTGAGATGCACTACAGTTGATTTTTAGCGTTGATTACAATCCTTAATTTACAGTACTTTTAACCTTAACTGAACCGTATTGACTTATACCTAACTCGTTATACCGTTTAACCAATGCGTAGATCCATGTTCTGCTATAGCCTGTTACTTCCTCTACTTCTTCCGTCTTTTTTCCTTGTGCTATAGCAATCCTAAATGACTCATGAGAAAACACCATATTCATAGAGTTGAAGGAAGTCAAAAATTTGACATTAATTGTGTTTTCAGAGTTACCTTTCTTGGCAGAATACGTGAGAAATTCCTTTGTTTTATAGTCTAATTCACTAAAGTATGTTTGTTGATCACGAGCGTTGACAACTGGAATTGAAATGCACTTCGGTTTCAGGTCATTTAGCGCCCAAGCTTTTAGATCATCCTGGTCAATAAAATCAAAGTTCTCTTTTGCCATTATTCGGTTAGCTGTATTTTCTGTAGCAACTTGAAAGGGTAGATAGCCGCGAGATCCCCAAACGGATGCTGAACGATTAGGATCATAATCAATGAGCAAAACTTTATATCCTTTCTGTGCGAACAGGCAAGCCAGACACACTGCTGAGGTAGTTTTGCCCACACCTACTTTAAAGGCAGTAAGTGTTACAAATTTGGTCGCCAAAATTCTGTTTCCGTTACTCGTGAATGAAAAGATTCTACCTTGCTGTAGTAGAGTTATTTACTTTATAAGAGTTTTTATGGCTATTTGTGCTGCTGACCCAAAACGTTTTGGGTCATTCAATATACAACTTCAACAACCGGAGCCAAGTAGAAGTCTGACGATCGCACTACTAATGATTTATTAGTTTTGATTAGAATGTCTTAGCTAAGAAGCTGATACCGCGATAAGTGGGGCACATGGTATTCGAGTGTTGGCACTGTCAGCAGGGAATAATCTGTGAGTACACTGGGGAACCTATGATGGGAGAATACAAAGACCATCCTTTACTAATTCAAGTGAAAGTCCAATGTCCTAATTGTGAGCAGACGGCGATTAGATTAACAACAGGTCAGGTGGTTTCGACAACAGCGATTCCTTTTCCTTGGCAACAATGATGGCACACGTCCTCTTCAAGAGTGATTAGTAAAAGATATTTACGATTGATAATGCAAAAGTTGAAAATTTCACCCTCGATAATAACTGCACTAACGGCACTGACACTAACTAGTTGCAGCACTACTACTGCTGAACAGTATGAAGCTACAGCACTCACCAGTTACTCCTGGCAAGTCAAATATGCGAATAACCTAACAAATCAACCACAGCCACGTATTGAAATCTTTGCGAATACTTCAGTGGTGAATCGGAATGGATTGAAACCGCCAGGAGCAGTTGTTGGGCCAGATGACCAAGGGTTATGGTGGCCTACTTTACCACCGCGACCAAGTGTTGATGAAGTTGAACAACGTAAAAGACCTCAAGAAGAGATAGGAAAACCTGAATTAGTGAAAGATGTAAAGTACAAGCTGACTTATGGAGTGGGTAATTCTCAGCAGACACTACCTACTAATTATGATGTTTATCGGCAAGTAGTAAAAGCTTACCCCCAAAAAACTCCTTTGGAATTGACTTTGGGTGTGAATGATAATTCAGTAGAGAAAGTTGAACCTGTAAGCAAGTAATAGCGCACTCGTTACATAGTCAGCAAGCAGTTAAAGATCGAAACTGAATTGCTTTTCAACAAAAAATTGACAGTGAAGTATAAATCAAAGAGTCAACGATGAATCGAGGAGACTTAAGCAACGAAGGTTGGGAGAGGTTAAAACCGTTACTACCAACCCAAAAACCGAAAACAGGTAAGCCAAATAATAGACCTCTTGCAAAAGTCACTCAGGAAGATTTGATTTTGGGGAGAAAAAGCTCGTAATTGTAGAGAGCAGCAATTAGATTAAATCGCAAACTAAATCTTTTTCGGCGATTTCTATAAGTAAGAGACAAAATTTTAAATACCTTTAACCTGCGATTTACATG
>NZ_JAVRBY020000080.1:0-28559 GCF_034531035.1 Nostoc sp. DedQUE02
TTAGAGCGAGTCCGCGTACTCCTTCGGAGAAGCAAGCTACGCGTAGCGTCTCGCAGAGAGCGTCGGCAGAAGGCAGGAGGAAAGAGAGTTTTAGTTTATTTTACCTTTCTTAACATAGTTCGGTTTTTTTCTTTCGACTTACTTAATATCATTTATTCTCAACAACTTCTAAACCTGTCCTAGCTACTGATTTAAGATCAACATTCTGATTATTTAGCAGCACTACTATAGTGGTATTTTCATTGGGTAAATATGCAAGTAATGTTGCGAAGCCATAAGCTATACCACTATGCCCAATTGCTTTTGCTAAGGGAGATGAAAACCTTTCTACACCCAAACCATAGCTATAGCTTGCGCCATTATCTTTAAATTTCAGCATTTCTTTCATCATCTTCGACGAAAGTAAGGTTTTTTTGACAAATAACGCTTTGGCGAACTTGGCTAAATCCTCTGCTGTTGAAACTAATCCACCATCTCCCAAACCATTACCATCATTGACTTGGGCGTAGCTATCTAGCTTACCATCCTTATTGCGATCGCCATAACCTGTAGCGACTTCTCCAATTGTCGGTTCGCGCAATTCTGTAAAGGTATGTTTTAATCCCAATGGTTTTAAAATCTGACTGCGGATTGCTTGAGCGAGAGTTCCCCTAGTGATATTTTCAACAATCAGTTCTAAAAGAATGTAGTTGCAATCAGTATAAATAAATTTTTCACCGGGATTTGCTTTCGGTTCTTCTTGATACATATACTGAATAGCTTCTCTAGCTGTCCAAGGCTGTGAGCGACTTCTTTTTGCAGTAGCTTCAATAAAGGCTTTTGTATCTAAGTATTCAGCAACACCACTAGTATGGTTGAGGAGTTGACGAACTGTAATTTTGTCACTGTTGACAATATGAGGACTAATATCTCTTGGTAAATAGGTTGCGATCGCCCGATCTAATTCTATTTTCCCTTGTTCCACTAACTTCAGCACAACCACCGCCACAAAAGTTTTACTCATACTGGCAATAGAAAAGCCATCTGTAGGTTTCATCCGGGTTTTCGTTGACAAGTTACTCACACCAGTTGCTCCCAGCCAAGAACCTTTAGGTGTAGTAATATACATAACTGCACCGGGGATTTTCTCTTCTACAACTATCTCATTTAAAAGTTTTTGTAATTGAGAGCTTTTTCCTACGGTGGAGGTAGACATCACTTGTTTAGCAAGAGATTTTTCAATTACTCTCTGGCTGATGTTATTAGCCACTAAGTATCCTGTAAAACCAAGGGAAATCACAAAGACTATTGCAAATAAAATTTTGCTGAAAGCCAAAAGTTTTAGGTTCATTTTACTTCCTAAACAGAAACATAGCCGATCTAACTCAACTGCACAAAGTAATTGGCAAACATCAACCTGACATCTGACATATAAATAGCATTACTTTGTTTCCAGATTAGTATCAAAATTTCAATTAACCAACTTTCACAAACATGAGAATCCTAACTAAAAGTAAGACCAAAGCTACTGTTTGGGTAGTGGAAAAAGGTCAAATCCGTCCTCGTTTAGACCAACTTACCACCGAAGAACCTTTAGAAATTCGTCTTCTCCCTTTCCAGAAGACGGTAGCTGTAACAATGCGGACACCAGGAGCAGATTTTGAACTAGCTGCTGGTTTTCTCTACAGCGAAGGAGTCGTTAATAGCAGGGAAGATATTCGACGTATCAGCTACTGCGTAGATGAATTAGTAGATGGTGAGCAACGCCATAATATCGTAAATGTGGAACTGCGGGATGGGTTGATTCCAGACTTGCAGCCTTTGGAGCGTCATTTCTACACTAGTAGCGCCTGTGGGGTGTGTGGTAAAGCTAGCCTTGAGGCTTTGCGTCTGCGGGGATGTCCAGTAATTCCTTCTGGGCCAACGGTAACACCTGAGATCATCTACAGCCTACCAGACAAACTCCGGGCTGCTCAAGGTATCTTCACTGCTACAGGGGGTTTGCACGCTGCGGCTATCTTTGATACTCAAGGACAACTGTTAAATCTGTGGGAGGATATTGGACGACACAATGCTTTGGATAAATTAATTGGTACAGCTTTGCTCAGTGACGAATTGCCTTTAAATAATTGTATTATTCTGGTGAGCGGACGCTCTAGTTTTGAGATTTTGCAAAAGTCTACAACTGCTGGAGTTCCTATTGTTTGTTCTGTTTCCGCTCCTAGTAGTTTAGCCGTGTCTGTCGCCCAGGAATTCGGGATTACCTTAATTGGATTCTTGCGCGGAGAACGGTTCAATATTTACACTGGTTTGCAAAGAATAAATGCTGTTTAAGAACATTTCCATAGTGGCGTGGCGAGGCTAAATTCTTGCAAAAAAAGTTTCAGGATAAAGTCTGCCGTAAGCATTGCCCCTCTCTCTTTGGCCTACGGTGTACACACAAGTTTCTTAACCTGCAATGGCATTGCATCGAATAACAATGGCATTGCATCGACTAACAATGGCATTGCATCGACTGACAATGGCATTGCATCGAATAACAATGGCATTGTATCGACTGACAATGGCATTGCATCGAATAACAATGGCATTGTATCGACTGACAATGGCATTGTATCGACTGACAATGCTATTTCTCTCGTTCCGATACTTTGTATGAGAATGAGTTAAGCCTAATCAAGCTAGGTTTTTAAGACTTGTGTGTACACCGTAGCTCTCTTTGGCAGAGGTATTGTTTTTTCACTCTAGACAAGTTTTTTAATATTCCAAATGGCTCAAGTAGGAGTAAACTACGACATAGTTTATTTGGTAATACTGAGCAATGTATAGAAATACTAAAAGATTTACCGCTATTTTTCTATTGGTGTTTTCTCTGGTTGTTTCTATCAATTTTGCTGCGATCGCTCAAGATAGTTCAGGTGTCCCATCTGTGAATTTTGCATCGTCTCGCACTTGTTATGTTCCTCCGACTCTTAGAACTGAACGAGTCATTGCTGATAGCAATGGTAGCCAAGTTAAGATGGGCGATCGCATCAGGGTAAAAGTTAAAGGATTGTCAGCAGCAACCACAAATGCAACACCTAAAGGCAATTCATTCGATCCTCGTCAATTAGTGTTGTACCTGAATGGCTATCAGCTACAGGAACTCCACGGAGAACCAGTCAGCATCATGGAGGAGGGTGAAGATCAAAAGCAAACTCTTAATAATGATTGGTTGGCCTTTCAGCTTGAACGTACCGATGTATCTGAAACTGCATGGAATTCGCTGCTTGGTGGCAGGCCGAAACCCAGTATTAATGCGATCGTTGGGGTAGGCTGTCCCGGCAAAGTTGCGATTCCAGTGAGCGAGACTCTGCCAACTCCTCAATTAAAAATAGTTCTGTTTTCGTGGCGATTTTGGCTGTGTCTGCTTCTAGTTATAGTTATTATCTTGATATTTATCAGATATGGCCGAGACAGTCTACGTAGTCCTGGAATAGAAGGAATTTATTCTAAAAAAGAAGTAATCGATGGTCAAAAAACCTCGATTATAAAAGAGTTTATACCAGAAAAAGAAGCTCGTTCAGGAATTGCTAAGTTTTTTCTTGGTTCAAATGAAGAGTATAGAAATCCCTTTAGCCTATCTATATCTCAACTTGCCTTCTGGACATTTTTGATTTTTTCTGCTTACCTTCTTATCTACGGCATAACAGGAGATTACACCAATATTTTAACTGGACAATCACTAGTTTTGTTAGGAATTAACTCGGTAACTGCATTTGGTACTTCATTAATTGATGGGCAGGGGAATGAGAAAAATAGAAAAGGTAGTCAAAGCGTTTCTCAAGGTTTTTTTAACGATATCTTATCCGATATTAATGGAGTCAACTTTCATCGATTTCAAACATTTATTTGGACAGTTGCCATCGGACTATTTTTTGTTTGGGAGGTGATTAAAAATTTAGCAATGCCAGAATTTGATGATACACTTCTGGCGCTACAAGGAATCAGTGCCGCAACATATCTTGGACTTAGAGGGCAAGAGCAGCATGGTATGGCAAAAGATCCAGAACCTCCACCTGTAGAAGTTGAATCATCTCCACAACTGCCTACACCAGAAGACGATCGCACTGCAACTAATACTTTGTAAGCTATAGGAATCCGCTTTGATTTTTGAATTTATTTGCGTGGGCAGGCAATAGGCAATAGGCAACAGTGAAGAAGACCTTTTGATCTGTACAGAGGTTTTTCACGCAATTAAAGATGAGTCCTATAGTCTTGAAGGTTTGTAGTAAGGACTTTAGTCCTTATTTTCTAAGCGCTAAAGTCCTTACTACGAACTTGTTAATATGGGCAATAATTTAAAATATTAGAATCAGCTAGATTTGCAATCATACCTTGTATGGTAGTTCTGCACGCACTTTCAGATTTCATCGACTGCGATTTTGCGATCGGCGATTCATCTTGTAGTTATTGGTACGAAGGGCATTGTCCGCAAACTGGCGATCGCCTAAAATTACCCCGCACTTCAATGTCCGAAGCGATCGCCCACGGACTAATGCAATATCTAGCCAATAATGACTGTTATTCTCGTGAAGGGAAGATGTATGGAATACTATTGGTTGAACTGCCTAATGGCGAACAACGAGTACTAAAAGCTTTTTCCGGTCTTTTGAATGGTTGCAGTGTGCTTGAGGGCTGGGTTCCACCAATTCCCGGAAGAGACGAAGTTGCTTTTGAGGAAACCCGTACTTTGGCTGAGTTGGAGGCGATTAAGCAAGAAATTATTACCTTGAAGCAACTGACCGAACGTCAGCAATATGAAATCCTATTTAATGAATTTGAGCAACAATTGCAAGCAATGAGCGATCGCCATCGCTATTGCAAACATCAACGACAAGAAAAACGTCAGCAAATCTGCAATACACTCTCTCCCGAAGCACTCACTATTGCCCTTGAACAACTCGACGAAGAGAGTCGTCAGCAGGGAATTGAACGACGACAACTTAAACGCCAGCAAGATGAAGTATTACAGCCTCTCCAGCAGTTAATTACAGCAACGGATACGCGAATTAGCGAACTAAAACAACAACGTAAAGCGTTATCTCGCAAATTGCAAACTCAGATGCACGCTAGCTACAGCCTGACTAATTTTTCCGGGCGATCGCAATCATTGCAGGAATTGATGCCAGGAGGTTCGCCCACCGGTACAGGAGACTGTTGTGCCCCAAAGCTGCTGCATTATGCGGCAACACATAATCTCAAACCCCTGGCAATGGCAGAGTTTTGGTGGGGTGCGTCTTCCGTAAATCAAGATAAAATTCAGGGAGAATTTTATGGCGCATGTGCCGAACGATGTCAGCCATTGATGGGGTTTTTGCTCTCAGGGTTAAGACCTAACCCCTTCCCTGCAAGGAAAGGGGGAGTAAGAAGCTTCTCTTTACCCATTATTTATGAAGATGAATGGCTGATTGCTGTAAATAAACCTGCTGGGCTACTTTCGGTACCTGGGCGTTATCGCGATCGCCAAGATAGTGTTTTGAGTCGCTTACGTCATTTGTTACCTGATGGTATGGCGCTTATATCTGTGCATCGCTTAGATCAGGAAACTTCCGGGATTTTGTTGTTGGCGCGCGATCGCCAAACCCATCGGCAACTCAGCCAACAGTTTCAGCAACGCCAGATTCACAAGGTTTATGAAGCTTTACTTTCCGGTGTTTTGACAGTTGAGCAAGGTAAAATAGAACTGCCATTATGGGGAGATCCTGAAAATCGCCCTGAGCAAAAAGTTGATTGGCAGCACGGTAAACCCAGCTTGACACACTTCCAGGTAATAGCGAGAGAACAAGATTACACCCGCGTAGAATTTACGCCACTAACAGGACGGACTCATCAATTGAGGGTTCATGCGGCTGATGCGCGAGGACTTGGGATAACTATTTTAGGCGATCGCCTTTATGGATGCCGTGCAGTTACCAGTCGGTTACATCTGCACGCCAGAGAACTTCGCTTCAAGCATCCGCAGTTAGAAAAAACCCTGCATTTACAAGCAATTACGCCCTTCTGATGTGTCATATTATATTAGCTTGATTCTTTGAAATCCCAAGAACCCAAAGAGCTAAAGCTACGCTTTGTCTCCCCTAACTGCTAGCTATTGCTTTTTAAATTTGTATGTGATAATTTCTGCTTGTAGTTAATTCAACGGTTATCCGACCGACTTACAGTACTTAAGGTAAATTAATATAACAGTTAAGAGGCTTCCCAATAAAAATATCTAACTACAAAAAATTGGCGATCGCAAATTTAAAATTCAAAATAGCATGACTAAAGTATTCATTCTCGATGCCAACAAACAACCGTTATATCCAGTACGCATCAGCCGTGCTAGGCTGCTATTGTCACAAGGAAAAGCTACTGTTTTCCAGCGATATCCTTTTACTATCATTCTGAAGGAGTCCCTTTCTCATCTAAAACTTGAGCAACTTGGCTTTAAAATTCATCCTGGTATTAAAATAAATCGTAATTCGTAATACTTCGGCTACGCGGTAGTTGAATCTCGACTTCGCTCGATTACCGCGTAGTCGAAACTCAGTACAAGTTCGTAATTCGTAATTAGTTAATCTTAGTCGCCTCCTAAACAGAGGAATATAGATGACGAACCACACCATTTTGAAACCATTACCAGAAGACCAATGGTTTATTGAGAGCCAAGAACTACGCTCCTTTGTCGCAACAGTGCGGGAAATTAGTGCTAGTACTGTTGGCGATCGCACACAAACTCTAGCTAGATTAGAACCCTATTTTCAAGAACTGCTTGCCCAAGAGGAATGGCTACCCCAAAAGTTTATCCAAGTCAATCCTGAAAGCCGGATGGGTGGCGGTATTGGTCAGTGGCTGCTTTATCGCGCTAAAGACCGTTCCCTGTCAGTATTCAGTTTGGTGATTCCCCCCGGTTCAACGACTCCCGTCCACGATCATTTAGCCTGGGGATTGATTGGTTTATACAAGGGTAATCAAGAAGAAACAGTCTATCGCCGTGTAGATAGCGGTGATGACGAAGGACACGCACAATTACAAGTAACTGAAGTGCGTAGCCTTCAACCAGGGGATATCTACCGCCTCTTACCCCCAGATGGTGATATCCATGCCGTCAAAACCACATCCCAGAGTGCATCAGTATCCATTCATATCTTAGGTAATGATACTGGTTGCGTCTTGCGTCACCAGTTCATCCCAGAATCTCACAGCGTCAAATCCTTTCGTTCTGGATATTCCAACGCTCCCTGTAAAGAAGAAGAAGAAAAAGAATATGGCCAAGTATAGTAGACCAAAACCCCCAGTTTTCGAGCGAGTTGAAGACGAACGCCTGCACCGCAAACAACGCCTAGCTGCTGCCTTTCGCCTGTTTGGTAAATTTGGTTTCAGCGAGGGAATTGCAGGACATATTACGGCTCGTGATCCTGAGTTTACAGACCATTTTTGGGTGAATCCATTAGGAACATACTTCGGTCATATCCGAGTTTCTGACCTGCTGTTAGTTAACAGAGAAGGTGAGGTGGTTAAAGGCGATGCTGAAGTAAATCAAGCTGCTTTCGCCATCCATTCTCAGATTCATGAAGCTCGACCTGATGTAATCGCAGCAGCTCACGCCCATTCACTTTATGGTAAAGCCTGGTCTAGTTTGGGGCGTCTCCTTGACCCCTTGACTCAAGATTCTTGTGCTTTTTACGAAGACCATGCCCTGTTTGACGATTTTACAGGTGTTGTTTTAGAAACTTCTGAAGGTCTACGACTAGCGCAAGCCTTGGGGCCGAAGAAAGCCATAATCTTACGTAACCATAGCATTTTAACTGTGGGACATACAGTCGATGAAGCTGCCTTTTGGTACATTAGCTTGGAGCGATCGTGCCAAGCCCAACTATTGGCAGAAGCTGCGGGTAGACCCAGTACTATCAAACACGAAACAGCCCGTTTAACCCAAACTCAAGTGGGATCGCATACAAGTGGGTGGTTCAGTTTCCAGCCCCTTTACGACCGGATTGTGCGCGAAGAACCTGATTTGCTGAATTAGCGCTGTGTCTTTTGGCACTAAGATAATATAGGACTCATATTTGATTGCGTAAAAAAGCTTAGTAGAACTAGGAAGCCTTCTTTCCCCTTGCAAGAGTGCCTATTCCCTATTCCCTATTCCCTATTCCCTATTCCCTATTCCCTATTCCCTATTCCCTATTCCCTATTCCCTATTCCCTGTCTACGCCACGCTACGCAAACAGAAATCAAAGCGAATTCCTATAGGCGAGTAAGTATCAATTTACCTTACTCATTGCTCAGTCCTGAGTTTTGAGTGAGGAAAAAGTATTCAGTACTTTTCTACTTGGTAACAGCAACGCTTTTGGTGAGCGGTTTTTTAACTCAGCACTCTTCATCCACTTCCCGCTATTTTTATGTCAACTGAACCTGAATTTATTTATATACTCCGGTAAACCTGTAAGTTTATAGTATTAATATAGTTCGGAGAAATTATTTTGATGATTAACCTAATCTTTCGCCGTTTGATTGCCAAATGGATATCATTAATAAAATTCAGGAATATCCCATTTAACAATC
The DNA here is from genome assembly GCF_034531035.1 of Nostoc sp. DedQUE02. NCBI lineage: Bacteria > Bacillati > Cyanobacteriota > Cyanophyceae > Nostocales > Nostocaceae > Nostoc > Nostoc sp. DedQUE02. Next base: position 8,566 of record NZ_JAVRBY020000080.1, read on the forward strand.
AACATAAATTATTCTTTTCTTCTCCTTTGCCAATAGTGGGGGCTTTTGTTACAGGTGTTTGTTTGAGCTTGCTATTTGCTGCTTGTTCATCGACACCGACTAATGTCTCTAATCCCGGTGCCACATCTCAGGGTAATTCTACTTCCAGTAAAGTAGTGAGATTTGGTTATCAAAAATCGACCATTTTGCTGAGAACTAAGGGTGTTTTAGAAAAGCGTTTTGCACCAGAAGGAATAACTGTAAAGTGGACTGAATTTCAAGCAGGGCCACAACTACTAGAAGCCATGAATGTAGGTAGCATTGACATTGGCCCTGTGGGAGAATCACCGCCAATATTTGCTCAAGCGGCGGGAACATCACTAACTTATGTTATTGGTACTGCGGCTACTCCGGCTAGTTCAGCAATACTTGTTCCTCAAAATTCGCAAATTCAAAAAGTTACTGACTTGAAGGGCAAAAGAGTTGCTTTTCAAAAAGGATCTAGTGCCCATTTATTGTTAGTCCAAGCTTTAGAAAAAGCCGGATTGAAATATACAGACATTGAACCTAAATATTTGGCTCCGGCTGATGCTCGTGCTGCATTTGTAAAAGGAAGTGTGGATGCTTGGGTAATTTGGGACCCCTTCTATGCGGCGGCTCAAGAGGCAACTAAAGCCAGAGTCCTGATTGATGGCACAGGAATTAATAAACAGGGAGGATATTATTTGATGACTCGCAAATTTGTCACTGAAAATACCCAAACTGTCAAGGCAATACTGGAGGAAATTCAAAATCTAGAAGAATGGTCTAAACAGAATCGAGAAGAGGTAGCGAAAACTCTCGCACCTGTGTTAGGAATTGACTTAGAAACGATGAAAAAAGCAACTAATCGACGGACTTTTGGACTTGTACCAATTGACGCCAATCTGATAAATCTACAACAAGGTGTTGCAGATACATATTACAAATTGAAGTTAATTCCTAAAGAGGTAAATGTGAAGGATGCAATGTTGACAAAAGAAGAATATGCTGCATTTTCACCAAAAACTTAAACTAGTACAATAAATCGGTTGTAAGGGCATACATCGTTTATGCCCCTACAGATGAAATTGGTATTACTAGCAAAAAAAGTAACAATTGTTGAATGTAAATCTGAGAATTGAGTATGACTAATCCTACAGAACTACTGCGATCGCGCTACGGCGAAATTCCCTTCAATCCCGAAATTACATGGAATGATTCGCTAACAGCACTATTATCTCACCGTTCAATTCGGTCTTATCTAGCCGATCCTTTACCACCGGGAACTCTAGAATTACTAATTGCAGCCGCCCAATCTGCATCGACTTCCTCGAATTTGCAAACTTGGAGTGTGGTAGCAGTCGAAGATCAACAGCGCAAAGAGGAGTTATCCAAGCTAGCGGGAAACCAAGCACATATTAAGCAGGTTCCTTTATTCTTGGTTTGGTTAGCAGATTTGGCGCGTCTAAGTCATGTTGCTGACAGTCGCGGCATATCTCATGATGCGCTGGAATATTTGGAAATGTTTGTCATGGCAACAATTGATGCAACGTTGGCGGCACAAAATGCCGCAGTTGCAGCTGAGTCACTTGGTTTAGGAACAGTATATATTGGCGGAATCCGAAACCGCCCGCAAGAGGTAGCAGAGATATTAAATTTGCCCTCCTCTGTGTATGCTGTATTTGGGCTATGTGTAGGCTATCCGAATCCAGAAGTAGAAGCGGCGATTAAGCCAAGGTTGCCCCAGTCGGCTGTGCTGCATCGTGAAACCTATAAATTGGCAGAACAAGAAGAAGCGATCGCCCACTACAACGACATCATCAAAGAATTCTATACTGAACAAAAGATGAATGTAGCTGGTGATTGGTCAGAACACTCAGCCCAACGCATCGCAACAGTAGAATCATTGAGAGGACGCGATCGCTTGCGTGAAGCTCTCAATAACCTCGGTTTCAAGTTACTGTAAGTTAAGAATAATCAAGATTATGGATTTGCAACTCCGTGGCAAAGTCGCCTTAGTGACAGCTGCTAGTAAAGGTTTGGGCAAAGCTACAGCGAGGCAATTTGCCCGTGAGGGTGCAAAAGTTGCCATCTGCGCCCGCAGCGAGTTAATTGACAAAACTGCTGCGGAGATTGAAAGCGAAACAGGTACAGAAGTGCTATCTTTGCGTGCGGACGTTACCCGCCAAGAAGATATTGAACGGGTAATTAATGCCACAGTCGAAAAGTTTGGCGGGTTGGATATCCTTGTTACCAACGCCGGAGGCCCGCCTGCTGGCACTTTTGATGATATCGATTTGGCAACTTGGGAAACTTCGATCAACTTGACTTTGCTAAGTGCGGTACGTCTGGTAAAGTACGCTTTACCTCACTTACGCCAATCTACCGCACCAGCAATTCTGACCATTACCTCAACCTCAACTAAACAACCAGTCCAAAATCTGGTTTTATCTAATTCCATTCGATTAGCAGTGATTGGTTTAACGAAAACTCTCAGCCAAGAACTGGGTAGCGATAAAATTCGCGTCAACAGTATTTTACCAGGCTGGACATATACAGAAAGGGTAGAAGAATTAATCAACGCCCGAATTATTAAAAGTGGTGAAACCAAAGAAGCAGAAATTGCTAGAGTCAGTGCGACAGTTCCTTTAGGCCGTATCGGGACACCAGAAGAGTTTGCCAATGTTGCGGTATTTCTGAGTTCACCAGCAGCTTCATTTGTGAATGGAGTCATGCTACAAGTAGATGGCGGAATTATTCAAAGCACATTTTGAGCGGCTTAATTGACAAAAAATAATGAGCAAAGTGGCATTGCTGAATTGAAGTATGAATCTAGATGTAGAGACGTAGCAGTGCTACGTCTCTACAAGGATTTTGGTATTATACAAAATCGTTTTCATACATGGAATCAGCAACGCCAGCAAAGTAGTAGAACAAGCTTTTTAGACACTCGCCAGAAAGTTTAAAGCAGGGTAATATCTGGCGTGCAACTTCCAATAATCTTGATGCCTAAGACACTGTTACTGAATGTTTTTCTAATAGCAACTCCTCTGTTTGTAGTTGCACAAAATTACTATTGACTACCTCTGTGATTTCTATACGATTCCCACCAGGATCGCGGAGGAAAAACCGCACATATCCTGGAAGTGGTCGTTGATCGGGAATAATTTCTACCTCATGTTTTTTTAAGTGTTGTTCAAAGGCGTTCAAGTTATCGACTTGGAAACAATAATGTCGTCGAGATGCTTGGTTATTGGTATTTTTCTCTTTACTAATGTGTAGTTCAATGTCTCCCAATTTGTACCAAGCTCCTGAATCGTTTTTGATTACCTCAGGTCTGGGAATTTCAGTCAATCCCAAAACTTGGCTGTAGAAAGACAGCATTGCTTCTTCTACTTCAAGAGGATAAGTCACCTGAATATGATGAACCGCTTTGAGCGCCATTTTAATTCTCCCTTTGGTATATGTAGCAATCCGCTTTGATTTTTAAGAGGCAATAGGTAAGAGGCAATAGGCAATAGGCAAGAGGCAAGAGGCAATAGGTAAGAGGCAATAGGAAAGAGGTAAGAGGCAATAGTCAAGAAACCTCTTTGAGTTGTACTGAGTTTTTTCAGCAATCAAATATGAGTCCTATATCAGAATTTCGGGGACTCTTGACAGGAGACAGTTTTCTTGTCTGTTCCCTGTAACCTTTATCCTATCCCCTTCTTAAATAAAGACTTGCCTTTGCACATTGTTTGTGAAATACTACTTTATAAACTACGGTAAATCGGTATTTTTTAAGTAGTATTGCATAAAACTTACCATAAAATATTTCGTTCTCAATGAAATTACAGGCTAATCCTTAAGATGACAAACACAGAAATTCGCACCGCTCAAGTTAAAGTTCCTAACGAAGATTTGCAAATTGATGCTTATTTAGCTGAACCAGTCCAAAAGGGAACCTTCCCAGCCGTTATTGTGATTCAGGAAATATTTGGGGTGAATATTCACATTCGGGAAGTGGCTGAGAAATTTGCCAAAGAGGGGTATGTAGCGATCGCACCGACTTTATTTCAACGCACTGCCCCCGGTTTCGAGGGTGGATACACCCCTGAAGATGTCCAGCAAGGAAGAGGGTATAAAGAACAGACGACAGCAGAGGAAATATTGAGTGATATTAAGGCTGCGATCGCTTACTTAAGAACCTTACCAAATGTACAAGGAGACGCGATCGGCTCCATTGGTTTCTGCTTTGGTGGTCACGTCGTTTATCTAGCTGCCACTTTACCAGATATCAAAGTTACAGCTTCCTTCTATGGCGGCGGTATTCCCAACTCAACTCCCGGCGGTGGCGAACCAACCATCACCCGCACTGCCGATATTAAAGGCCCTATTTACGCCTTCTTTGGCCTTGACGATCAGGGAATCCCTTTAGAACAAACAGAACAGATCGAGGCTGAATTGAAGAAACATCATATTCCCCATGCTATCTTCCGCTATTCGGGAGCAGGACATGGCTTTTTCTGCAACCATCGCGCCAGCTACAATGCCGAAGCTGCTGCCGATGCTTGGAAAAACGTTCAAGAACTCTTCCAAAAGAACCTTCAGCTTCAAAAAGTCTAAATCTTTGGGTTAGGAGCAATACAGCGCTAGTAGTCTGGCAACCCAAAAATACTAAGTGAGGACTGGGAAAAGGGGAAAGGGAAAAGGGTAAGGGATTTAAACCCTTTCCCCCTTTACCCCGCCAAGTTTCCTTGGCGAACTACTAGGGACACACATCTGTGCGCCCCTACGACTGAACATGGCATCGGTCAATATTTAGTCAAAAGTAAATAAAAATAAAGTATCACGTCCATGATTACCGCCTTCAAAGAACGACAAATTAACATTTTTCAACGTTTTTCACTATTCCTATTACCTGGATTATTAACAATCTCAACAACCTTAATCAGTTGCTCAGTGCAAACCTCAAACTCAGAAAATCAAACCACTGGGTTGAAAACCAAAGTTGTGCGAATGGGATATCAAAGTTCTGGGGATATTTTCAGACTTAAAGGATTGATCGAAAAACGTCTAAAGCCTTTAGGTATTTCTGTGGAATGGGCACAATTTGCCGCCGGGCCACAACTGATGGAAGCGATGAATGTGGGTAGGGTTGATATTGGCTCTGTAGGCGAGACTCCCCCGATATTTGCTCAAGCGGCTGGCACATCTTTAGTTTATGTTGCTAGTAATAAACCCAGTACTGGTAAAGGAAGCGGAATTATCGTCCAAAATAATTCACCGATTCGGACTTTAGCCGATCTCAAAGGTAAAAAAGTAGTTTTTCAAAAGGGTTCTGCTTCGCATTACTTATTAATAAAAGCTTTGGAAGAGGTTGGCTTGAAATATAGTGATATTCAAGCCATTAGTCTCCCCCCTTCAGAAGCCCGTGATGCTTTTATTCAAGGAAAAATTGATGCCTGGGTAACTTGGGACCCTTATTTAGCCGTGGCCCAAAAAAAGGCCAATGCTCGTGTTTTACGAGATGCTAGTGGCATTTCTACTCAGGGCGGATATTATATGGCGGCGCGAAAGTTTGCCACAGAAAATCCGAAATTAGTGCGATTGGTTCTTGAGGAGATAAATAACACAGGTCAATGGGCTGAAAAAAACCGAGCAGAAGTTGTAAAACTGACTATTCCTCACCTCAAAATTGATAAAGATATTTTAACAACAATGGTTGAAAGGCGAACTTACGGTTTAAGACCAATTACACCTGAAATAATGGAAAAGCAACAGAAAATTGCAGATTTGTTTGCGAAAGAAAAAGTGATACCTAAGCCAATTAATATTAAGGAAGCGATGCTGACTAGCGAACAATATGCAGCCATCACACCGGAAACCATTAGTCAGAAATAGGCCAGGAGATAGGAAGATGGAAGTTTTTTGGTATTTGCCGACTCAGGGAGATGAGCGTTATTTAGGTACTACAATTGGCAGACGAGCAGCCACTTATCCCTATATGCAGCAAATCGCTCAAGCTGTTGATAAATTGGGCTATGGTGGGATGTTGATTGGTACTGGACAAAAACAGGATACTTGGATTGTCGCAACTTCGTTAATTTCAGTTACAGAACGCTTGCGGTTTCTTGTAGCTTTTCGTCCGGCAATTATGTCGCCTTCTTTGGCAGTGAGAATGGCTGCTACTTTTGACCAAATTTCTAACGGTCGAATTATTCTAAATGTAGTGACAGGTGGCGACACAAAAGAACTTGCTAAAGATGGAATTTTCTTAGATCACGATCAGCGTTATGAACTCACAGATGAGTTTTTGACAATTTGGCGATCGCTCATGCAAGGTGAAGAAGTAACCTATAGTGGTCGTCATCTAAAAGTTAAAGGCGCAAAACTTCAATTTCCTCCCGTACAAAAGCCTTATCCCACCTTATATTTTGGTGGTTCTTCAGATGCGGCGCTCCAAGTTGCTGCCAAACACATTGATGTGTATTTAACTTGGGGTGAACCACCAGATCAAGTTGCCCAAAAGATTGCCAAGGTACGTCGATTAGCAGCAGAACAAGGTAGAACAGTCCGCTTTGGGATTCGGATGCACGTCATAGTCCGCGAAACTACACAAAAAGCTTGGGATGCAGCCAATGAACTGATTCAGTATGTCGATGATGAAACCATAGCAGCTGCACATCAGCGTTTTGCTCAATCGGAATCAGAAGGACAACGCCGCATGGCGCAACTGCATAAAGGTAATCGCGAAAACTTAGAAATTAGCCCCAACTTATGGGCAGGTGTTGGCTTAGTGCGTGGAGGTGCTGGGACTGCCTTAGTTGGAGATCCAGACACAGTTGCAGCGCGAATGCTGGAATATGCCGATTTAGGAATTGATACCTTCGTTTTCTCAGGTTATCCCCATCTCGAAGAAGCTTATCGAGTTGCGGAATTACTGTTTCCTCGCTTACCAGTGCAAACACCTGCGATCGCATTACCGCAGCAGGTTGCAAGTACATTCAGTGAATTTGTTACCAAAACGGATTTACTTAAACCCCAGCCAGTGTAAGTAATTCAAAAAACTAGCGTAATTTAACTCATAACACCTTAGTACAACATTGCATAAATTCGGCAAAACTCTGCGTTCCTCTGCGCTACGCCAGTTGCTACAACGCGGGGAACCCGCGCAACGCACTGGCTTAACTTTGCGTGCCTCTGCGTTTAAAAACACTACGATTTTACACGCATCCAATTTTTACCAAATAGAAAAAAGCATGAGTACGAAAAAACCTCAACCTTCATCACTGTAAAAGGAGTTAAAAAAATACACCTTTTTTAACTCCATTTCCCTATTTACTTTCTGGTTTTTTAGCTGAAAACTCTAAAAATATTTCAAAATTTCAGCGAGTTTTTTACATACCTCAAACTCCCTTCTAAAAGCTGTATCTAACACATCAAGTTACCGTGTAATAACTTGAGAATCAAGAGGAAATGAAAAACATCCTACTTTTCCCACCTTTCTTACTTTGTATAATCTTTTCATCGTATTGTCATATTCAATATCGTCATCACCAAAGTTAAGGTTTAATTTCTGGTGGGATTATCGCAGCATATTCTTCAGGGGAGAGAGTCACATCTTTAACATTAATCTTCTTGGTAATAAATTTTTGCTTATAGAACAAGTCAGATATTTCTTGCTGTCCTGCTATCACCTTATCGGTAATCCGTCTCAAACCAAAACGCCGCCGTTTAACTATTGTTTCCAATGTTGGCAAATCAAGCTTGGCATCACGCCCGACAATTTTGGCTACTTCTCGTGGATTTGCTTCAGACCATTTGCCTAATTTGTATACTTCTTCAAGGACAATTTTTACTAGTTCAGGGTTCTCTTTAACGAAGCTACGTGCAGCTAACCAGTAGCCTCCTTGGGTTGAAAGCCCTTTAGCATTACGGAGAATCCGAACTTTTTCTGTTTTCTGAAATATAGCCAGGTGAGGATCGCCTAATACAGCAGCATCAATGCTCTTACGCAATAATGCTGCACGAGTTTCTGGTGCTATGAGATTGAGATGTTTGACATCTTTTAGTTCTAGTCCTCCTTCCTGCAAGGCTTTGACTACAAAGTATTGACTAGCAGTAGCTCTTTGAAAGGCGATTTGTTTACCTTTTAAATCAGCTATAGTCTTGATAGGAGAGTCTTCCGGCACTACGATCGCCGAACCCTTACCAGTACCCGGTATAGTATTCGCAAGCAAAACAAAAGGAATACCACTCGCTTGGGCAAATATGGGTGGAGTTTCACCAACAGCACCGATATCCAAACTGCCCACATTCACCGCTTCTAAAAGCTGTGGCCCGGCGGTAAATTGCGCCCACTCTACCTTAATACCTAATGGATTCAAGCGTTTCTCTAAAACTTGTCTCGACCTAGTTATATCCGCAGCAGTAAAATAGCCTATTCGTAACACCTTCGTCTTAATGCCATTAGAAGCAGCAACGGCGGATTTCTCTGGTGTATTCGGTGTCTTGCAACTAACTAGAGTTGTGGATAGGGTAAAAACTCCAGCTATTAATAATATTAGAAAGTTGGGTTTTTTAGCTATCATAATGTGCTAACAATTTTCTGATGTTTAAGGTTTACTGTAAATATTCAAGGCTGAACTTCCGAAGGGGTTAAAGCAGCATATTGTTCAGAAGAAAGTGTCGCTTCTTTCACATTAATTTTCTTAGTGATGAATTTTTGCTCATAAAACAAATCAGCAATTTTCTGTTGTCCTGATAAAACTTCTTCACTAAGAGGTCTTAATGTGTAAAGCCGACGTTTTGATACCAGTTCTAGTGTTGGAACATCAATTTTCGCTTCCGGCGAAACCAGTTCTGCTACTTTACGTGGGTTGGCTTCAGCCCATTTACCGATGTTGTTAACCTCTTCTAAAATTATTTTCACTACCTCAGGATTATTTTTGACGAAATTACGTGAGCCTAACCAGTAGCCTCCTTGAGTAGTAATCCCTTTACCATCTCGGATAATCCGAATACTGCCGGTTCTTTGAAATAGGGCAAGGTGGGGGTCGCTAATTACAGCTGCATCAACACTCTTACGTTCAAATGCGGCACGAGTTTCTAATGGCGTTAAGTTAATGTGTTTAATATCGCTAAGTTTAAGTCCTGCTTCTTCCAAAACCTTGAGAACGAAATACTGCTGTGCAGTAGCTCTTTGAAAGGCCAGCCCTTTGCCTTTGAGGTCAGCTATTGTTTTGATTGGAGAATCTTTATTGACTACTACAGCAGTTCCTTCACCAGTCCCAGGTTTGCTACTAGCAACATAAACAAAAGGAACGCCAGATGCTTGGGCAAAGATAGGTGGAGTTTCACCGACAAAACCGAAATCTACACTTCCCACATTCATCGCTTCTAGAAGTTGTGGCCCAGCAGCAAATTTTGACCACTCTACAGATATACCTAGTGGAGTTAAACGTTTTTCTAATACTCCTTTAATCTTGAGTAAGTCTCCAGCCGTCATGTAGCCCATCTTTAAGACTTTTGTCTTAGTGTTATTAGAGGCGTTAGCGGCTTGCTCTGGTGTATTTGGTGCTTTACAACTGACCAAAGTCGTGGATAAAGTGAATAGTCCACCTACTAAAAATAGTAGAAAGTAATTGAATAGTTTGAAGTGAGATTTGCTCGATATTTGTACCATAATGCAGTGGTAATTGTTTAATGTTTTTGTTTCTTGAATACTTGACTTGTGCCCTTTGCAGTACTGGCAATTGGCTGGAAGTTAAATGAAAGTTTTAGCTGAGAAATTTAATTCAGCAGCTTTGCAAATAGCACATAATCTCGACCATAAACAATCTACGTTAAATCGGTCGGATTACAGTATTTTGTTGATTGCACGGATATTATCATAGACTTCTGTAAGAATCAAGCGGCAAATATAGCAATGCTTCTAAGACAAGTTTTCTGTCTATGGTTGGTATCAGAATGTTCTATTGCAGATAAATTTAGGGGAAATTATGTACAAATGTTAAGTAGTTATTAGCAACATCAAGTTAGACGCGCAGTAGCAAGAGTCCACTTCTTAAAGCTTGATTCCACAGAGATGATTTTTGAACTTCTGGCAAAGAAAGAGGCTGATTTACTGATAGCGGTGGCTCTTGTTGCAGAGATAGTTGCCACCAGCCGACATCGTGCCACTTACTAAATTTATACCCAACTCTGTGAAATACACCTACAGACGAAAAACCAACAGCCTCATGCATAGCTATACTTGCTGGGTTGGGTAAAGCGATCGCAGCAAAAACGTTATAAAATCCTTGGAGTTGCAGCAACCCAAAAAGGGAAGTGTACAAAGCTTTAGCAACTCCTTTTCTGCGATGTTCAACATTTACGTACACAGATGATTCTACAGACCATTGGTAAGCGGCACGAGTCCGGTAGGGAGTAGCATAGGCGTAACCTAGAATCTCACCATTAATTTCACACACTAGCCAAGGCATCTGCTGTTGATAATTATTGATGCGTCCTTCAAATTCCGTTTTGCTGGGAGGCTCTATCTCAAAGGAAATTGAAGTTTCCCGCACAACTGGCGCATAAATTGCCAGCATTTTTAAAGCATCACTTTCATGAGCTAGTCTAATTACAGCCTTCACAACAGATCCTTTTTGGGTTTTAATAATTGGCTATAAACGAAGTTTGAAAAGGATTTTTGCTTAAGTTTACACCAATGCACTAAGAATTACTTCACATACGGTTTGGATAAGCTTTTGAGGCAGGGGAGGCAGGGGAAGCAGGGGAGGCAGGGGAGGCAGGGGAAGCAGGGGAGGAAAAATAAATTAAGTGTATTTTGAAGTATTTATAGTAGTGCATGTTACTAAATTCTCTCTTTACTCCCCCTGCTCCCTCTGCTCCCCCTGCTCCCCCTGCCCCTCGGTCACTGAATCTCGACTTCGCTCGATTTCCGCGTAGCCGAAGTGCTGCTCCCCCTGCTTCAAAAAGCGATGATCTCACATTTTCGCGTTGCTCCCTTCACAAACTCGCTCGTCTCGCCACAATTGATATAGCCGCGTTGCTGGCATCGTCATATATAACACATCACCTGCACGGAGATTAGTTTCTAACAAATCCCAGCCGTGAAGAGTTTGGTGATTAGTTTCTACGTACAAAGGTACACAGTCAGCAGACATAGCTACATCTTTCACCCACTGACCACAAAAGGCGTGTGAAGTTGTAATTGGAGTTGCAAAAGCCACCCAAAGACTATCCGCCGTAATGCCATTACCGAGGATTCGTCCCCCTAGTGCCGCAGCAGCAAAAGCTGGGGCTGCTAGTTCAGCCGGACTCAGTACGGCTTCAAAGCCAAATAGCTGTTGCGCTATGCCAGCAAAATCGGGATCGGCATAATGAACAATTACCGGAATGCTGGGTGTTAAGCCTTTGGCTTTGAGGGCAATTTCCAAATTGGTAGCATCATTGCTAGTAACAGCAAGCACGGCGGCGGCAGATTCTATATTGCTGGCTTTGAGTATTGTGCGAAAACTGGCATCACCCTGAATGACGGGAATACCCAATTCGCGGGTGGTGTTAATATATTTGTTGTTGGAATCGGGTTCAACTACTACAACTTCATGTCCACTGGCGTGGAGTTGCTGGACAATTCTCACTCCAATACCACTCAAGCCACAGACAATGTAGTGATGTCGTTGAGGAATTCGGGCTGCATCCCAAAATTGCTTAAAGCGGCTTCCTAAGACAAAATCGGTAAGCATTGCATACCAAATGCCAATCACTACTGCTCCAACCAGCATCATGACAACGGTAAATAACTTAATACTATTAGGAGCATTTTCTACTACTTTGTCATTACCACCTGCTCCAGTAATCATGCCGACAGAAAAATATAGAGCATCAACAGGAGATAAACTCAACTCAGCCGACATATAAGTTAGTGTTGCGATCGCAATAACTGCCAATAAGACAACAGCACCCATTAATACCGATCGCCCGTGTTGCTGAAACTGCTGAAAATTAGTTAAAACTTTCAGCATTTTTCTAATCAACGATCTCCGGGGAGAACGGGTGCGGGGTTGAGTGCCAACAATTAAGCGATCGCCTACTTTTATTTCTTGTCCAGATATGACAGCTGACACTAAATCCATCTCACCTTTTACTGGCAAGTAATAAATTAGCATCCGCGATCGGTCTGACCACAATTCACTCAGCTTTCGACCCTTCCAGAAGTGGTTTTCATCAATGTATTCTTCGTGAACTGGCCAAGTTTGCTGAAATAATTTGATTTGTCCGATCGCTCGGTTTCCCAATGCTGCAAAGGTAAATACGGGCGCTGCTAATCCGACAACACTCATACTCAAGTGGTCTGGCAAACTTTGATCTAGGCGCTCTCCCAAATTTGTATTATAAAAACGGTTGATAATCCGAATCTGGGGATTCAGCACCCGCGCTTGCATCATAATTGACAAATTCAGAGCATCTTTAGAACCAGCGATTACTAAAGTGTGTGCCTGTTGAATTCCTGCTGCTGTTAAGGTAGAAGCTGCTTGTAAATCGCCAACAATCACATCTCCTGCGGTTTCGCCAGGGATGGATTGGTGATGAATGCCAACAACGAAGGCTCCCTGATGTCTCAGCAGACGAAAGGTTTTATATCCGGTACGTCCTAAGCCACAAACAATAATTCTAGGTTTCATGAAACGGCAGCATCTTCTACAGGTAGGGCTGCATTTCTAGTTAGTTATTATCAATATTGTTGCCACTTTCCTGCAATATAACTGTAGCTGACAACACGATTGTTTCAATTGGGGATTGGGGATTAGGGTTGTTCAGTTTAAAACATCCAGCTACAAATCCTGCTGCTAATACCAAGTTGCGTTCAAAAATATTAGTTTTGACAGGCTGTTCTTGAGCTGGCGTTGCAGCACTTCGGCTCCCTTCTCTACGAGAGGCTACTTCGGCTTCGCTCAGTACAAGTGCGCCAACGGCTCCGCTCAGGGCAAGCCGCTCAGTGACCGAGAGGCAGGGGGAGAAATACTACATATAATTGCAAAATGGTATAAGATAGCGTTTGACATTTTTTAATACCAGGTTTGCACAACATGACCCTTCAACTGTTGTCCTAACCAAGGTGTATTTTGTGAAAGTGTATAAAGATTTTTCCGTTCGACTTTCCAGGTTTGCTGGGGATCAAATAAAGTAAGTTCTGCTGGTTGATGAGGTAAAATCGCACTGACTTTCTGCCCCAAACACTCTGCTGGACTGGTACTCAATGCCCGCCATAATTCTAATGCTGTGAATTCTTTAGTTTCAACGAGATATTGCCACAGCAAAGGTAATGCTAACTCTAAACCGATTGCTCCTGGAGGTGCTTCGGCAAAGGCTTGGACTTTTTCTTCGTAGCTGTAGGGTGTGTGGTCAATTGCGATCGCATCAATCACACCCGCTCGCACCCCTGCACGCAGCGCTGCTACATCACGAGAATTACCTAAAGGCGGGTCTAAATGCAAGCTGGTGTGATAACTCTTAACTGCTTTGGTATCAAGTAAAAGGTGCATCCAGGTGGTGCTGGCGGTGATGGGTAAACCAGCTGCCTTAGCTGAAGCGATTAATTCCACACTGCGAGCTGTGGAGACACGCATGATATGGACTGGTGTACCAATGGTTGCAACCAATTCTAGCATTGCGGCGATCGCAGTGGTTTCGGCGCTGGCGGGTATTGGGGGTAAACCAAAACGGAGAGCATCTGCCCCTTCTCTCATTACACCATTTGCTGCTAACTGGCGATCGCTAGGCCAAAATGCTACTGGTTTACCCAACGGCTGGAGATACTCTAACACTCGTCCCACCAGCGCCAAATTTTCTAACGGCTTACCATCCGTAAAACCAACAACTCCAGCAGACGCTAAATTTGCCAATTCTGTCATTTGCTTTCCAGCAACATCTAGGGTGATAGCGCCCCAGATATGAAGCTGGGGGAGAGGAGAAGACAAGGAAGAGAGGGGAGACAAGGGAGAAAAATTGTCCCCTTGTCCCCCTTGTCCCCCTTGTCCCCCTTGTCCCCTTGTCCCCCCTCTCCTCTTCTGCAACTGTGCCACAAGCGCAGGGTTATCAATAACTGGGGATGTATCGGGTAAAATGCTAACTCTGGTAAAGCCGCCAGCAGCAGCAGCTTGTAAGAAAGACAAGAGAGTTTCACGTTCTTCAAAGCCAGGTTCACCAGAATGGCTGTACAAATCTACTAACCCAGGGCCGAGAACTAATCCCTGACAATCTTTGATTTGAGTATCAGAATTAATATCGGAAATGTGTGAAGCCACTTCTTGAATATAACCATCAGCAATCAACACATCAAAGAGTTCGTCAATTTCAGAAACAGGATCGATTACCCGTACTTTTTGCAACAGTTCAATCATAAAAGTTTTTAGTTATGAGTTAAAAGTTAAGAGTGATGAGTTATTTATTCCTCAGTCATTGCTTCTAAACTTTATTCCTCACTTCTAATTCCTCGCTTCTAACTTTACTCTTCATAGACGCGATTTATCGCGTCTCTCTTGTACGCAATGAATCGCACAGCAATCTATTACAATGCTCCTGCTGCTGTTTTATCTAGTACGCCTCCACCTAAATGAGTGGTAATATTCATTGCTTGCAATACTGGTAAACCATCGATTCCACAAGGGTAATCGATAACACTGACTGCGCCATTACCCTGGCGAAAATTCCAGAAATTTTCCAACGATAAACCCAGAATATGACAAAGCAATGTTTTGTTAGTAGCATCATGAGCCACTACTAATACAGTTTTAAATTGATTATTTGATGCTGCTTGCACAATTGATTGCCAAGCTGCAACGCTACGCTCCCACACTTGTTGCAAATTTTCTCCTTCAGGCATTTGCACTTGGGTGGGTATTATCCGCCAGCGCTGCAATTCTCCGGGAAACTCTTGCTCTATCTCTACTTCTAATTTTCCTTCCCAGAGTCCATGACTGATTTCTCTTAAACCATCTTGCAGTTCTAATTTGACATTCGGATGTTGTTTTAAAATGATCTCTGCTGTTTCTTTCGGGCGCAGCATTGTACTGCTGACAGCAAAATCTATTGCTACATCTTGGAGAAATACACCTGCTTTTTGCGACTGTTGTCTACCGTTATCGTTAAGGGGGACATCAATTTGCCCTTGAAATCTGGTTTGGCGATTCCAGTCGGTTTCGCCATGACGCACCAATAATAACCGTATTCCTTGATGATCTGGTCGCAATGAGGGTAAAGATTCTCCCGTGTGTTGCGTCTGATTTAAGGATTCTAGTTGGACTGGTTCACCCAATCCACCAGCAAAATTTAGTACGGTGATGCCACAGTTAGATTGCTGTATTGAATGGTAGCGACTTGCAGAGATTCCTAGTGCTGTGCTAATTAGGGCGCGATTAATTCCGTTATGTCCGACTATGAGAATAGTTTCGCCTTGATGCTGGGACAAAATTTCTTGCCAAAACTGCCGTGCTTGTTCGTATAAAGCAAGAACAGGAAAATATTCTCTTGTGCCTTGTGCATCATTAAGCAGCATCCGCAGTTCATCGGGGCGTTGATGCCAAGTGCGGTAGTCTTCGGCGAATTTCTCTTTGACTTGGGAAGTCAGCAGTCCTTCCCATAAAGGCAAGTCGATTTCTCGCAGCAAATCAGAAACTTGGACTACAGCAGATTGTTCAGCATGAGTCGCTAACTCACTATGGATAATATCTGCTGTATGTTTGGCTCGTTGCAAGGGACTGCTGTAAATCGCATTAAATAAGATATTGTTGAGGGCTTTGCCTACAAGACTTGCATCGTTACGACCTTTCTCGGTTAATGTTGACGCATCAGTGCGTCCTTGGATACGCCGCTCGGTGTTATAACCGCTTTGACCGTGGCGCACAATGATGACACGAGTCATCTCAAAGCCCTCCTCTATCTTGACGATTAATTTTACTGCAAAATGATTGCATAATTATCGACTCAGGAAGGCTAATTGAGTAAAATGCAAAACTTTATTCTCGTATGCAAGGCAGGATGCAATACTGCTCGGGTTTTGGATTTTTAACTCGGAGTTGGGTTTAGGGAAAAGGTTAAAGGGTAAAGGTTAAAGGTTTTTTCTTTCCCCTTTTCCCCAAAACCCGACAAGTATTGAGGCAGGATGAGGAGCAAGAATCGCCGTTGTGTTAACGATATTTTTTAATAATGCTGTTTTAATTTAAGTAGAAATCTTGGCTTTAATACTATTAGACACAAGAGTTAAAATGACGTAGGCACAATCCATGAATTGTGCCTAAGAGGATGTTTGAAAAGTTTTCTTCTCGGTAACAAAACGTTCTAGATCCCCCTAAATCCCCCGATAAATTGGGGGACTTTGATTCCGGTTCCCCCCTTAAAAAGGGGGGCTAGGGGGGATCGGTTAGTGCCTAAAATCACAGCCAACCACTTTTCAAACAACCTCTAACAAGGATTTTGGGCAACGCAGAAAATAAAACTACAGCCTCAACCTTTAGATAGTAGTTCTTGGTTTAGGATTGCTATATCTGATTATTCTCTATCTATATCTAACTGTACTTGCAATCCATCATTGTCGCTGCCGGACTGAGCGGGTGCTAAAAAAACAGAAGTGTCTGGCTGTGATAATGATTCGTTAAAGCGGATTTTAGCTGGAGCTTTATTGTCTCTTCTGTTATTGTTGGAAATGCTTGCTGGATTAGTTTGCTCAAAAAAACTTCTAAAGTCCTCTTGGGCTGTTCTATTATCAATTCCAACTAGAGAATCACCAGTTAATCTGTATTGTCTTAGATTTGAGCTTGATGCTGGTAACTGTGCGTTAACTTGGCTTCCTAAGCTTGCAAAGGCTGCCGTAATCCCCAAAAAAGCAATAATCTTGGTGTTCATTTGTTTTATCCAAATTATTCTTTAATATTGCTTGTCTATTATTCTCTGGGAAAATTATTTTGATTAACTCTATCGTTAGGTTCTACAACAATAATTTTATTGCGTATATATTTAGAACGTCAATGATTTTGGCTCTATCTAAAGTTACTTATACTGTCATCGTATTGCTTAGATTTGTACCAGTTGGACAGTCAGGTTATCTGGTTCAGTTTTTGAGCGATCGCACCTTGGTTGATGAGAGAATAGCGACGTTTAACGACAGACAAGCCAAAGAAGCATCTACGTATCTACTCAGGGACTTGCACAATGTGAGCGATGGCATTTCCCAGCTTGTTGGGGACTAATACGCGGCTGAATGGGTAAACGTGTGATGACAGAATATGTTTCAGCTAAACTGTGAGTTGAGATAAACCCTTGAATTTGCCCAGATTTTGCAGCTTGAATTTTGGAAAAGCAAACAGAATGTTGCGGGTGATTGACAATTAATGCCGGAACTATGACAGAAGTATCAAACAAGACTTTCATCAAACTATTTGATCTTGAATGCGTTCTTCTCTCAACTCATTTATAAAGGCATTAACATCAAAGTTTTCTGGTAATTCTGCCTCTACAACTAAAATCCCTTCTTTTCGATAAATGTTTGGTTGGTTAAGGGGCGGTACATTAGCTATCTCAGAGTTTTGTTGAGTATGTTCTTCAGTGACTTGTTGACTCAGCGTATCAATTTTTTCTGCAATAGCTTGCAAAACAAACTGCTCAGTCGAAATTCCTTGACTGTTTGCCCATTTTTCAATCTTTTGTTGGAGTTGAGGAGGAAAGTTCATAGACGTAAATACAATAACACTTCAATTGTAAAAGGCGATGTCTACGATGAGCTACGCTTTTGCTGCCATCATTCATCATTAACTTTTACTGCTTCTCCACTTTCAAGCCCTGCAATTAAAAGTTATCGAACAGAATTCAGGAGTCAGGAGTCAGAATTCAGAATGAATTCTGTACGACTGGCGGATGAATAAGCGGGTTTAAGACCCCCACCAAATCGTAGATTTGGTGGTCTTCAATCAGTGGTGGGTCTGAATCCCCCACTGATTGATTCTGACTCCTGAATTCTGACTTCTGAATTCTTCTTCAATCTACATGTTTTTGCATCTTGCGTGTTTGGTCTTGAGTGATTAATTCTTGTAGATATTCGCTAATTGAACCGTAGCCACTTTGAGCTACTTGTTCCTCAATAAAGACTTTCATCGACTCAGGTAAGGAAATATTAATGTTACTCATAACCTTGGGAGTGAGGTTGAACTATTTTTTCCATGTTATCAAGTGTTATCCTAAGAAATATTAGGAATTAACAATTACTTAGGCAAATGAGTATCACCGTTAATGTTTCTGAAGTAACTGCCAAGTTTTCTGAATTGCTGAGTCAGGTATTACTTGGTGAAGAGGTGGTGATTGCACAGAAGGGTATTCCAGTTGCACGCCTAGTTGCTCTCACAGATACAGCCTCACCTCGAATTCCAGGATTGGATAAAGGTAAAGTTATCATTGCACCAGATTTTGACGAGCCTTTATCAGAAGATATCCTAAATGATTTTGACAGTTCTAATCTAGTTTAGCGATGAGAGTTTTACTAGATACTCATGCATTTCTTTGGTGGGTAACAGATGATCCTCAGTTATCTTCCACCAGTCGCACTATAATTGCTGATTCAGGTAATATTTTATTTCTGAGTGTGGCAAGTGTTTGGGAGATTGTTATCAAGACTAAATCGGGTAAGCTAACTTTACCTGAATCTGTAGAAGAATATATTCCAAACCGACTAGCACTGAACCGCTTTGAGAGTCTAGATATTCAAATGACACACACTCTACAGATTGCGACTTTGCCAAACATTCACCGAGATCCGTTTGACCGGATTCTGATTGCCCAAAGTCAAGTAGAGAATTTGCCAATTGTAACCATAGACCAGAAAATTGCACAGTATTCTGTCGAGATTATCTGGTAATTAAAGCTTAGAAATGCAAAATTTATCAAAGGCGTAGCGTTAGAAACAACGGTCACAATTTCTAAAAACCTGCTTCAATTATCTCAATATCTTGAATTAAATCTGCTTCATTGTAATGACGCTCAATTTTGTTTTGTCCTAATAGTTTCTGAAATTCCCATGCAGATAAGTTAGCTAGGTGACGTGCTTGACTAAAGGTAAAAATATTCTGTGGGTACAGTTGTAAAGCTAATTCTTGGAGGATAGCTTCTTCACCTTGATTTAAAGAATCGGGCGATATTTGCAACTTGATGGGTTGGATAAATTGGCTCATTACCAACTTGCCTTAAGTAGGGTTTACTAGTCTGATCGTAAAAGTCACAGTCAAGCGATCGCACTGGTCATACTTGCAGTATTTTTCTTAAACTAGCACAGTATTGATTGAACAGTGATCGCTCACAACTACTAGATTGCAAACTCTATCGCTTAGACTCGCTCTTTTAATTACGAATTAATTTTTTAGCCGATCGCCACAGCAGGAAAAAGGGTAAGATTGCGATCGCTAACAAGATTTGGACAAACTTACCTAACCGATGCATCCAGATGGCGCGGGGAGTAGACTGGAGTTGCAGGATTTCTAGATTTTCTCGAATTGTCGCTGTAGTGGGATGATTAACTCCTAAAATGCGATCGCACATTGCCAGGGCATCGCTGTAGAGGGGTTCGGCTTCGCTGTACCGTCCTTGACTATAGTAGAGTCCTGCTAAATTGTTCAAGCTAGTAGCGACATCGGGATGGTCGCCATCAAACAGGCGCTTTCTCTTTGCCAGGGCATCGCTGTAGAGGGGTTCGGTTTCGCTGTACCGCCCTTGACTAAGGTAGAGTGCTGCTAAATTGTTCAAGCTAGTAGCGACATTGGGATGGTCGCCATCAAACAGGCGCTTTCTCATTGCCAGGGCATCGCTGTAGAGGGGTTCGGCTTCGCTGTACCGCCCTTGACTAAGGTAGAGTAAAGCTAAATTGTTCAAGCTACTAGCGACATCGGGATGGTCGCCATCAAACAGGCGCTTTCTCATTGCCAGGGCATCGCTGTAGAGGGGTTCGGCTTCGCTGTACCGCC
>NZ_JAVRBY020000081.1:0-28362 GCF_034531035.1 Nostoc sp. DedQUE02
GCTTGGCGGTAATCGAGCGACTTGCACTGAGTTTCGACTACGCGGTAATCGAGCGAAGTCGAGATTCAACTATCGCGGCGTCGAAGTGAGTCGAGATTCAACTACCGCGCAGTCGTTGTAAATCGAGATTCAACTACCGCCAGTCGTTGTGTTTCCAGTCCCTTACCTCTACGAGTGATTTAGAAATCAAATCGGATTGCTATAGATGTTCTATATTAAAGTAAAGTTTTAAACATAAACATTAGTTTGATTTTTACTCTTGTGGCTAAAGATAATATTCCTAAGTCAAAGATTCCAGAAGCTCTTGATGCTTTACGAAACAAGATGACCCAGGTTTTAGGTTAGTGCAGTACATCGGTTATTTGGCACAGTTGATTGAAACTGCTCCTTCGGATTGGAAGTTGTTATTTGAAAATTTGCAAGCAGAGTTAAACAAATGGAGTCAACTGACGGCGCAGCAATTGAAGATTCAAGCCGACCACATGGAGAACATCAAAAATCTAGCAACCAGTTGCCTGAAGCGTGAAAGTTAACTTCGTGGCAAAGAGGCAAAAATATTCAAGTGGCAAACGGAGTAAATGTTCAGCCATAAAAAAATGGGCGTTTTCATCCGTACACCATCGAGTATTGTTCTCATAACTTTCATTATAGGTAAAAATTTCATTAAGCATTTTAGACCAATCCAAACCCCAAGATGTCTTCTAAACGGATCTTGTTTATCAGTAACGGCCACGGAGAGGATAACCACACCTCTCATGTTATTCAGACCCTGCGCCAATTGTGTAATTCTCTGGAGATGGCAGCAATGCCGATTGTGGGTGAAGGAAAAGCTTACCGCAGCTTGGGCATTCCCATTATTGGCCCCACACAAACGATGCCCTCTGGAGGATTCTTTTATATGAAGCGCCTCTATTTGCTCAAAGATTTTCAATCGGGATTGATTGGATTAACGTGGCAACAGTTACAAGCGGTATTGCAGTATGCTCCTAACTGCGATTTGATTATGGCTACTGGGGATTTTGTCTCCCAGACATTTGCTTACTTAACAAAGCGTCCCTTCGTTTCGTTTATCTCTTGTCTTTCTGCCCTCTATGAAGGGCGATTGCGTCTCAATCCACTACTTTGGCACGACCTTAATTCTTCCAGATGTCTGGCAGTTTTCACCAAGGATTCCCATACAGCTTATGATCTCCAACGGCAAGGTTTAACCAAAGCTCAGTTAGCTGGCATTCCAGCTTTAGATTGGCTCGTCCCTACTGGCAAAGACTTGCACCTGAAACCGGACGAGAGAGCGATCGCTCTCCTACCAGGGTCGCGGATGCCGGAAGCCGCGCGAAATTTTTGTTTGCTGTTGCAACTAGTAGTAGAAATCGCCAAGGTGATGCCTGAGTCAGGATTACAGTTTCGTGCAGCCTTGATACCGAGTTTGATGGAGCAACTAGACGACATTGCCAAAAGTCAAGGTTGGCAACTGACTCAAGGCATACTCACTTATTCTCCACTAGGAAATGCTGACAAATCACCGATTGTAGAAGTGAGATGTTATTCAGATGCCTTCAGTGACATCCTATGTTCCTCTACTCTCGTCATTGGTATGGCAGGTTTGGCAGTGGAGCAAGCTGTAGCGATTGGGAAACCTATCATCCAGATTCCCGGTGAGGGCCCTCAATTTACCTATCAATTTGCAGAAGCGCAAACGCGGCTGTTAGGCATTTCTGCTCAAACCATCGGCACTAAGCCAGCAACCCCTGAAATTCTCAAGCAAGCAGCTAAACGAGTAGTTGAAACTTTAGAAGATTCAGACTACCTCACTAAGTGCAAAGAAAATGGCCCTGAGCGATTTGGCCCACCCGGCGCATCTGAGAGAATTGCCCGCTTTCTACTAAACTCTTTAGGAGAAACTGAGTAAAAATTGCGTCAGAATTCAGGAGTAGGCACGGTTGGGTAACATGGTGTGGTAGGCTAACGCCGTAATACACTTCAATTCTTTCTAACTCCTGAATTCTGAATTCTGAATTCTGAATTCTGACTCCTGACTCCTGACTCCTGACTCCTGACTCCTGACTCCTGAATTCTTACTTACCTATGAAAGTCCGCTCTAGTTACTGGCAACTGTTGCCTTATCTCTGGCCCCAATGGTCGCTGTTAGTTCGGGGATTAGCTTGTATCTTGGGATTTGTGTTATTCACCGTAGCAGTGCCCTATTTAGCAGGTCAGGTCGCTTTTTTTCTTGGTCAGGGAAATGTAAACCAGATTGCCTACTGGCTCGGACTAGCTACTTTAGTATTTTTGGTTCGGGGGCTTTGTCAATACGGGCAGAATGTCTTTATGATCGCTGCTACTCTGAACATGGTTTTAAACTTGCGTAAGCGCGTTTATGCTCACCTGCACAAACTTGGATTAGATTACTTTGAAACCACACAGACGGGAGACCTGACTTATCGCCTGACTGAAGATATTGATCGCGTCGGCGAGATTGTAGACAAGTTATCCCATCAGTTTCTTTCCAATTTATTGCAGTTAATTGCGATTCCCATTTACATGCTCTACCTAAATTGGCCCCTCACTCTTGCGGGTTTGATTTTGGCTCCTTTAATGGCTTGGTTGATCGGGCAATTTGGTCAGCGATTACTCGTGCTATCTCGCCAGAGTCAAAATCAGGTTTCCAATTTATCTGCGCTGCTAACTGAAGTATTTAGCGGAATTCGCGTTGTTCAGGCTTTTGCAGCCCAAGAATATGAAGTGAAGCGATTCAATCAAGAAGCAGAAATCAATCGCCAAGCTAAGTATCGCGCTCTACAACTCAAATCTATTCAGTTTCCCGTTGTCGGTTTTTTGGAAGCAGTTAGTATCATACTGCTGTTTCTATTGGGAGGATGGCAGATTTCTCAGAATCAGCTGACTGCTCAAGGGTTTATCAGTTTCTTAGCTGCTGTGGCTATACTGATTCAGCCAATCGATATGCTGATTAGCAATTATAACGAGTACAAACAGACCGAAGCTTCTGTTGAACGCATCTTTGAACTGATGGCGAAGGAACCTACTATCAGCGAAAAACCGAATGCTCAGGCAATGCCAAAAGTTATGGGCAAGGTAGAGTATCGTCATGTCGATTTCGCCTACAATCCCGACAAGCTAGTTCTTAAGGATCTCTGCCTGAATGCTTCTCCTGGTGATGTCATTGCCTTGGTTGGTTCTTCTGGAGCAGGCAAATCGACGTTAATCAACCTTTTACTTCGCTTTTATGACCCTCAGAGGGGTCAAATTCTGGTTGATGATATTGATATCCGTGATGTCACACTCACCAGTTTGCGCCATCAAATTGGCATTGTTCCCCAAGATGTTACTCTTTTTTCGGGAACGATCGCCCAAAATATCGGTTACGGTCAGGAAAAATTAGATTTAGCAGCGATTCAGTCAGCAGCCAAGATTGCCAACGCTCACTCCTTTATCACCCAGTTTTCTCAGGGTTATCATACCTGGGTGGGAGAGCGTGGAGTTAACCTATCGGGAGGACAACGCCAAAGATTAGCGATCGCCAGAGCAGTTGCCAACGATCCTCGAATTCTTATCCTAGATGAAGCCACCTCTGCCCTCGATTCTGAATCCGAAGCACTAGTTCAAGAAGCACTAGAACGAGTGATGCAAAACCGTACCGTGTTTATTATCGCCCATCGCTTGAGCAGCGTTCGTCGGGCTGACTGCATTCTTGTAATAGAACAAGGACAGTTGGTTGAAGTTGGTACTCACACGTCTCTCTTGTCTCAAGAAGGACGCTATGCCCGTTTTTATGCCCAACAGTTTTACTCTACAGATGAGGGAGTAGGTACAGACAAAAGTTAACTCTTGTCGTACAAAAGAGCGGGGAAGGCACTAGCAGTATTGCGCGATCGCATCATTAGGCTAGGGGACAGTGGTAAGCCAGAAGCATCAGCAGAGGCAGTTCTGAAGTATTTGAGAGAGTTGAAACGCCCGTACTTGACTGAGTTTGAGGAAAGGCTTTTAAGTTTTATAAAGCTTGAATGTCGAATTAACGTGAGTTCGATGAACCTCTCTCTCCCACGAGCAAAGGGAGGAGCAACGAGAAATTAGGGTTTTAGCTCCCCTCTGGGTGTCCAAGAGCGCTTGTCGAACTCACGTCGAATTAGTAAATCACAAGCAGACTATTATCGTCAGGTTGCTAATGCAAATTTGAAATTTGCAGTAGTATTTATTACTCTATTTTCTAAAATCTTTACAATTCCTTGACAATCTCTCAGAAAATACATCGATGCAATTCAGACAGAATATCAGCAAAATATTACTATGACAATTGCCATTTTTTGTAATTAACTGTCATTTTCTGAAGATAACAAATCAGACTTAATTTCTTTAATAGATCGGTGGACAATAGTTTCTGGTTTTATATTGTCTAATATTTCATATTGACTAACGAGTTTTAATAACAATTAAAACTCCAAATTTCACTTATCAATATAATACAGTGAACATGAAAAACACAAGCATTATTTTCATAGATTCCTCAGTAATTAATTACGAAATATTACTCACAGAGCTTGTTTTAAAAGTAGAAACAGTTATCCTTGATAGCCACCAAGATGGGGTAGAACAAATTACCCATGTCTTATCACAGCGCTGTGGAGTTGAAAGCGTACACATCATCTCTCATGGCTCCCCTGGTTGCCTCTACTTAGGTAACACCCAACTTAGCCTCAGCACATTGCAACGCTACACTCAGAAACTACAAACCTGGTTTTCCCATCTGTGCGTTTCTCCATCTCTGTTACTCTACGGCTGTAACGTTGCTGCTGGAGACGCTGGAGAAGAATTCATTGAGAAGTTGCACAACTTGACAAAAGCTAGCATTGCTGCATCTGCCAATCTTACAGGGAATGCTGCTTTAGGCGGAGACTGGAATTTGGAAATCAGCCGAGGTGAGGTGACAACTGCTCAGATATTTAAACCAGAAATATTAGAGACTTACAACTTCGTTTTAGCTTCCTCCAATGACAACTTTGCTAACCGAATTGTACTTTCTGGTAACTCAGGCAGTAGTACAGGCAATAATGTAGGAGCCACAAGTGAATCAGGCGAACCAACTCAATCAGGAACCACCAACTCAGTTTGGTGGAGTTGGACTGCTCCCGCTTCTGGAAACGTTGTTTTTAATACTATAGGTAGCGGATTTGATACTTACCTTGATGTTTATACAGGTAATGCCGTCAACAGTTTGAGCCTGGTTGCTGCTAACGACGATCTTGCGAGTGGAAATACTGCTAGTCAGGTGAGCTTTACAGTTACTGCCGGAACAAATTATCACATTTCTGTAGATGGCTATCAAACAAGTACGGGTAATGTTACCTTGAATTACTCTTTCAGCCCTAGTGCTAGTAATACTGCTCCTACACTAACTGACACCGTTGTTACCCTGAACTCAATCAACGAAGATTCAGACACACCTTCGGGAGCAGTGGGTACTCTAGTCTCCTCATTGGTGAACCTCGGAGGCAACGTCAGCGACTCCAACAATGGGGCAGTAACTGGTATAGCTATTACCACCACAAACACCAGCAACGGTTTCTGGTGGTACAGCACGAACAATGGGCAAAACTGGTATAGCGTGGGTACAGTGTCCAATAGTAGTGCTCGGTTGTTGGCGGCAGATGCTAACACCCGCGTTTATTTCCGTCCTGCCTCCAACTTCAACGGTACTATCAACAACGCCATCACCTTTCGGGCTTGGGATCAAACTAGTGGAATAAATGGTAACTTGGCTAACACAAGTACTAATGGTGGCTCGACTGCTTTTAGTAGTACTACTGACACAGCTGCAATTACGATTAATGCTGTCAATGATGCACCTGTAATTGCGCCGATTTTTTTCAATATTCCTGAGAATCTTAGCAACGGTACAATTATTCGGACGTTGACGGCTACAGATGTTGATAGCAATACTACCTTCTCTAACTGGGCGATCGCCAGTGGAAATATAGACACAGATGGTGACGGCAATCAAGCTTTCAGTATAAACCCCAATACCGGAGAGTTGGCTGTCAATGATATCGATGACCTTAATCCCCAAACTAACTCCATTGTCAATCTGCAAGTCAACGTCAGCGATGGTATTGTAACCAGTGCCAATCAAAACGTCGCTATCAAGCTTTTACTGAATCCTGGTGGCCTTGACTTTAACTTTGGTAATGGTGGGATAGTCACTACCACTTCTAATATTTACGCTAAGAGTGTAGCCATTCAGCCGGATGGCAAAATTGTTGTCTTCGGCGGTTTTAGTCAGTTTGATTTAGCTCGCTACAACATTGACGGCAGTTTAGACGCTAATTTTGGCAGCGCAGGTATAGTTAATACTTCTATCGGTAGCGGAACTGAAGATGGCTATAGCGTTGCTCTCCAGTCTGACGGCAAGATTGTTGTCGCTGGGTATATTTGGGGAGACAGCAACCAACCAAATCGACCAGATTTTGCTCTGGCACGCTATAACACTGACGGGAGCTTAGATAGCAGCTTTGGCAACGGTGGTAAACTTATTACCAATTTTGGTGAAGACTTCGGCCACAAAGTCCTGGTTCAGTCGGACGGCAAGATTATTTTAGCAGGGTATATCGGCAATGGTAATGCAGATTATGTTCTACTACGCTACAACACCGATGGCAGCCTAGACACAAGCTTTGGTAATGGTGGCAAAGTCAACGGTACAAAAGGCTATGCAGTTGCCATTCAGTCCGACGGTAAAATTGTTGTTGGCGGAAGAGATTCTAATGGCAGTGATATTAAATTTGCTCTAACACGCTATAACACTGATGGTAGCCTGGATACAAGCTTTGGCAATAGTGGTAGAGTTGTGGCTGCGATAGGTACTGTCGGTGGAGAAGTCCATACCATTGCAATTCAGGCTGACGGCAAAATTGTTGCTGCTGGAAGAGTATGGAAGTACGTTAATTATACTAGCTCTAATCAAAATGACTTAGCCATTGCCCGTTTTAACACGGATGGAACTTTAGACGCTAACTTTGGCGATGGTGGTAAAGTTATTACACCTCTGAGCGCTAACACTGATGACCGTGCTAATAGTTTGTCCATTCAGCAAAATGGCAAAATTGTTGTTGGTGGCTATATTGAAAGCGAAACTAACAGCCTTAATCGCAGGACTGTTCTGTTAGCTTATAATGCCGATGGAACATTAGATAGTAGCTTTGGCACAGGCGGTCAAGTTATAACTCCGCTTTGGAGCCAATACGATGAGACTAATGTCGTTGCGACTCAATCGGATGGCAAGATTGTTGTTGTCGGTCAATTCGATAAAAGCTACTTTGCAGTAGCACGCTTCCTCGGTGTTTCTAACGTAGCACCTGCGATCGCCAATTTGGGATATGCTACTAGTTACACAGAAAATGCCCCTGCAATCTTGATTGCAGAATCAGATACAACTGTTACTGACCCAGATTCTGCCAACTTCCACACTGGTAAATTGACTGTTCGCATCAAAAACGGTGGTAGCAGCGATGACCGTCTTGGTATCCGTAACGAAACTCAAATTAATCTCAACGGCAATATCATCAACTACGGTACTCTCGAAATCGGTACTTTTTCTGGAGGTACTGGAACTGAGGATTTAGTAATTGATCTGAATAACAACGCAACACCTATTACTGTTGAAACTTTACTGCGTAACATTACTTATGTTAATGTTTCCCAAAACCCATTAACCACTCCTCGTACTATTGAAGTTGTCCTTACAGATGGTGATGGTGGTATTAGTACTCCGGTGACTAGAACAATTAATGTTATCGCTGTTAATGATGCTGCTATGATTACCGCAGGTCAAAGCTTTAGCATTAATGAAAGTGTTGCCAATGGTACGGTGGTTGGTACTGTCGCTGCAACAGATGTGGATGGCAGCACATTTTCCAACTGGACAATTATTAATGGTAATTTGGATAGCGATCGCAATGGTCAACTTGGCTTTAACATCAACTCCAGCACCGGAGAAATTACCGTTAACGATAGCGACGATCTCGACTTTGAAACCAATCCTACTTTTGAGTTGCAAGTCACTGTCAGCGACGGCATTAGCACTAGCAGCGTACAAACTGTCACAGTTAGACTTCAGGATGTCCGTGAAAATACTTTATCTGGTACGCGTTCAGCTGATAGCCTGAGGGGAAGCCTAGCTGATGATATCATCTACGGCTATGAAGGCAGCGATCGCCTTTATGGAGAAACAGGCAAAGATACTATTTATGGTGGTATCAGCAATGACTCTCTCTATGGTGGTACAGGTAATGATATCCTCGACGGTGGTGATGCCAATGATTATCTCTACGGTCAAGATGGCCACGATCGCCTCATCGGTAATGCTGGTAATGACTATCTCTGTGGTGGTGAAGGAAATGATGTCCTCGATGGTGGCAATGGTACTGATTCTCTTAATGAATCAGGTGATGTCAACTTTACTTTGACTAACAGTCAACTTTCTGGCTTAGGTAACGACACCCTCATTAGTATTGAAAAAATCACGCTGACTGGTGGTATTACTGACAATATTTTAGATGCTTCAGGCTTCACACTTGGTAGTGTCTCTCTTTATGGCGGTGCTGGTAATGATAACTTGTTTGGTGGTAGTAAAAATGACTATCTCTATGGACAAGATGATAGCGATCGCCTCATCGGTAATGCTGGTAATGATTATCTATACGGGGGTAATAGTGATGATACTCTCGACGGTGGTGTTGGCAATGACTCACTCTATGGAGACAATGGCGGCGATCGCCTCATCGGTGGTGCTGGCAATGACTACCTTTATGGTGGTGCAGGTGATGATGCCCTTGATGGTGGGGATGGCATTGATTATCTGAATGAATCTAGTAATGTCAACTTTACATTGACTAATACTCAACTTTCTGGCTTGGGTAGCGACACCCTTATCAATATCGAACAAGTAACGCTGACTGGTGGTATTAGTGACAATATCTTAGATGCTTCAGCGTTTAGTCTTGGTAAAGTCTATCTCTACGGAGGTGTAGGTAACGATACTCTCACCGGTGGTGCTGGTAATGATTACCTTTATGGGGGTAATGGTAATGACTTACTCAATGGTGGTGCTGGCAATGATTACCTCTATGGGCAAGGAGGTGCAGACATCTTTGTTCTCGCTTCAGGTAATGGTAATGATAGCATCTATAGCTTTCAGGATGGCATTGATAAACTTGGTTTATTTGGTGGTTTGACTTATGGAGCTTTGACTATCTCTGCAACTGGCAATAATACTTCTATTCGTATTAGTTCCACAAATGAGGTGTTAGCGACTTTAACCTCTATGAATCCTAGCTTGATTAGCGAGAATGATTTTATTTTTTCTAATGGTTAACGTGAGTTTCAAATACCCAAGACCAGGATAATGTCAGCTTTCAACGAACGGCATTCCTTATGGCTTAAGAGAAACAATTTAGTTTCCTGGGGAATTCGACAGAACTAAAAAATGGCAGGAACCAACCACGAGGATAACCGGAAGCGGGGGGCTGCTCCCGGCTCTATCGACTGTGTGCTGGACATCCTGCCGCCCTCGGCGGTGCATTAGGGACATCTGCTACAGAAGAAGTGATAATTGCTTGGACGGAAGCTTTCCAAGTATTATCTGATACCAATTTGCAATCACATGTATGTAGTATTTCTCCCCCTGCTTCCCCTGCTTCCCCTGCTCCCCCTGCCTGCCAAAACTAATATTTTTGAACGCAACTCGGTATGAGGTCTTGATTAAAAGAGAGCATAAAATATACGTAAGTAGCTTAAAAAGTCAGAAGCTAGTAAATGGTGTTGCCTCTATATGTAATTAAAAGTGTTTAGCAGATTGAATAGAGTTCCTAATTCTGTTGAAGCTTTCTACTCTATCTTCGCAGGAGCGATTTGACGCTTTCAAAAATTAGCTGGTCTACAAGTTAAATTTTAACCGAGATTAGCACTGCCACCGACTTGAGTTGCACCCTCAGATACAGGAGGGTGATAAGTCATAGACTGCAACCCTAAGCGACCAGGGCCAGTAAAACGGTTAAGAGTGAATGAAATGCCACCAAACATTACTCCAATTGCTCCGAAGATGCCGCCACTAGATTGAAGCGCCGTTACCGTCTCCATCTTCACTGATGAGTCTTTCCACAACCATGCCCCTGGTTCTACATCTAACATCTCTCCAGGAGCGAGGTACTTTTCAAAAACATTGCCGTAACCGTGAATTAGAAGCAGCCCCCCTTCTTGCTGACCAATAAAGCGATCAATAAATAACCCTCCACTGCGGCTGAAAAAGAGATTCGCCAGTCCTCGTTGGAAAAAGAAACTGTACTCAATATTACTAGTAGCTAGCAAAAACTGATGTTCGCGCACATCTACTGTCTGTCCACGCTTTAATTGCAGTACCACAATCTGTCCTGGAGCCTCACGAGAAAAAGCAATATTCCCTGGCCCATGTGCTTCACTGATAAAAATTTGCAGTCCGGCAAAAAAACGCTTGGCTGCCCCTTTTAAACCTTTGACACCAAGGCGAACATTGGGATGTTTCCACAGCAGAATATGATGTTCAAAGTAAATTGATTGCTGTTGTCCCAGATGAACATCTACTACAGGTACTACTTCTCCTTCGATTCTTAAATTTAAGTCCCCGGAATGAAAGGTTTGTTGGGGATTTCTCAATTCTGGTATCGGTTCACTATTGAAGTCAGACATAGTATGATCTCACAGATGGTTTAAAGGAAAATCACTTAGCTTAAGTATAGTGATCTTGCTAACTGTAATTTTCAAGACAGACTGTTCAAAGGGTATAGGGAAGCCACGTTTTAAATGTGGATTGCTCTTGGAAACCGTATTTCTCGCCTTGTGCTTCCCGAAATACATCTCTTTTATTACTGGGCTTCAGACCCAGCAAATGAGTGTTTTTATTCCTTCTTCTCTACACCCGACATCCTTTTTTTATGAAAACATTATTAGTAAAAGGCAGGTAGACCCTGCCTTCATTCTGTAGATTACTAAACTCAATATTGCATCTCACATTGACAAAACCATTACAATGTTATGTCAAGTGTGTGTTTATATTACTTAACTTGGAGAGAGAACAGCAGTAGAAGTCAAAGATTACTTGCCAAGAGCAGATTTCAATTGAAGTTTAATAGTTGTACCTTTTTTAAGGGCAACTTCTCCACCAGGGCTAGACAGAACAAAAGCAGCCGCAGCTGCACCACCTGCTAGCCCGCCATGCTTGAACTTGGCTTTATTACCAAGAAAATGACCTGCGATTGTACCACCTAAAATAATCCCTGTATTTTGAATGAATTTACCTTTGGTTTTTGTTTCTAACTTGGTGTTTACTAAAGTTGCATCAATAGGATAAGATGAACCATTTTTAAGCGAAATATCATCAAAAACTAAATGTAAACTTGCTTTTTTACCTTTAGCAGCTTTGACTACATCTTCCAGGTGTCCCTCTATTTGACCATCTTGAAGAACTTTATTGGCTCCGATTGAGGAATTCTTCATTTCTAAAACAAAACGATCATTATTTTGGTTTTTAACCGTAGATATCTCTTGTTGTAGAACAGTCTCAAAACTTGTGCCAGCAGGTAAGGATATTTGTTGATTATTTGGCTGACTAGATGTGCCTTGAGCAATCGGAGTTTTGTTGTTACTAGAAGTGTTGTCGGTCTGGCTATTAGGTTTATTACAACCTGCTGTGCTACTTAATAAAATAGCACTCAATAACAATGGCAACAGATTTTTCATAGCGACGGTGTTGATGTAGCATATTTAGAATAGCACCTAGAGGGAGCGCAAACCCCTAATATTCTTGGATAAAAGGGTGTAGGAAATATTAGTCAATAATTAAGAAAGAAATAAGACCACTTAATAAATCAACTACACTGGCAGTCGCAGCCAGCTATGCCATCTAAAAATTAAACTTTCTTTTTAGAGCATAAGGTACGGAGCTTTAAACATCTCACAAGCTCATCAGTAACTGCCATTGCGTGTCTGAACTATTTCGCAATTTTTGTCACAATTGGGAGAGTTGATTTTCTAACGTCTCAGTAGTATGAATAAGATTCGACTCTTGAGCTATTTTTAGCTGAGTTTCTTTAATAGAGATTTTTCTCAACAGTTAGTTGGTTACATCGATTAATTCATAATTTTCAGAAATCATTGCTGAATTTGGCTCCTCTAATTCTACTTTGAGATTTAAGACTCTGCCTCAAGTTGTTAAACGGCAGGGTTAGCTTCCATAGGTAATAGGTAATAGGCAAGAAGATTTCAGAAGGTTAAGGTATACCAAATTTTTTCAAAAATCAAATATGAGTCCTATACAATAGATAATCATGAACAGTCCATTGACTTGGCTTACTGCGGGCAAATTGCTATCGGTGATTTTCTTGGTGCTAGCCAACGGTTTCTTTGTGGCGGCTGAATTTGCCTTAGTTGCGCTTCGCCGTAGTCGTGTCGAGCAGTTGGTTCTCCAAGCTCATCCCCGTGCAAAAGCTTTACAACGGGCAGTAAATAACTTGGATACTTATCTAGCAGCGACCCAACTTGGCGTAACTATATCCTCTTTGGGCTTAGGTTGGCTTGGAGAACCAGCGATCGCTGTACTCGTCGAACCCGCTTTCCACTGGCTGCCAAAATCTCTATCGCAAACTAGTGCCCATACCTTATCAGTAGTGATTGCCTTCACAATCATCACGTCTCTCCACATTGTCTTGGGAGAATTGGCTCCGAAAAGTTTAGCGCTCCAGCGCACGGAAAGAACAGCTTTCTCGGTTATAAATCTCTTAGAACTATACTTAGTGATATTTCGTCCTGCTGTCCAAGCTTTGAATAGTTTAGGAAATTTTGTTCTTAAGCTTATAGGCTTGGAACCAGGGAGTAGCGAAGAATTGCTTCATTCGACTGAAGAATTGAAACTTTTAGTGGCAGCTAGCCATGAAGCGGGTCTGTTGGGAGAAGCAGAACAAGACGTAGTAGAGCGAGTGTTTAACATTGGTAACAGACAAGTCAGTGCATTTATGACACCACGTACAGAGATGGTTTGGCTTGACATTGATGAACCGTTGTCAAAAATCCGCAGCCAAGTTGTTGAAAGTATTCATTCTTTTTTCCCAGTTGGTCAACAGAGCATTGATAACTTATTAGGTATCGTGCAAACCAAAGAATTTTTAGCCCAAAATCCAACTCAAGCCATTGAACTGCAAGCTTTATTAAAGCCACTTTCATATGTGCCGGAAAGTATGAAGGCTTTGAACCTCTTGGAGTTATTTAAAAAATCTGGGACTCACCTTGCTTTAATCGTAGATGAATATGGTGTGACACAGGGCTTGGTGACAATCACTGATATTGTGGAAGCGATAGTAGGTGATATTCCAACCAGTGAAGAACTAGCCGATCCTGATGTGGTGCAACGTGAAGACGGGTCTTGGTTGTTAGATGGACTGTTGCCAATTGATGAGTTAAAAGAAATTTTAGACATCAGAAAGTTGTTACCAGGGGCAGGAGTCAATTATCAAACTTTAGGAGGATTTGTCGTCAACCAGCTAGGGCATATTCCCTTGGTTGCTGAACATTTTGAGTGGGCGGGACTACGCTTTGAAGTAGTTAGTATGGATGGAAATAGAGTAGATAAAGTGTTGGTTGTGCCAATGCACACTGAAAAAGACCAGTGAGGTACGAATATCTTTGTCTTTGACCTCATTTCAGACTGTTCTGTAGGGGCTACCAGATTTTTTGTCTGCGATCGCTTAACCACTACAACCACTACAATATATTTTCAGACTATGGGGATTTTATGTAAATTTAACCACACATTACTAACTAAAGTTTACAATATAATTACTGAAATTAATCTAGCTACAACCAAACGCTAAGGTTCGACCCATGACTGATAATAAACAAATTGTCTCCCAACTCACCCAACAAAAACCAAAACATGTTTTGGTTGTAGCTCCTTGTAAACTCCCTATCCACAATCGTCACAGGGAATGTTTTCAGACACTCCCTACTTTAAGCAATTGCATTTTCAAAATCATCGCTAATTTGTCCATCATCAGCGCTATGTTGTTTGGCATCAGTGCATTAGGCTACTGGGGATTAGAAATCATTGAAGCTAACACAATCCCGGCGATAGAAGGCAGATACGATTGGCAAACCCAAAAGCATATTTGTTTTGGTTGGATGCTACTTACTTTTTCTAGCTTTCTTGGGAGTGCTTCTTTTGGTGACAAGTCTCACTAATCAGATTTAGAAGGCAGATGTATTATAGATAAACAAATCACTTTCAGCGAGAATTTTATTTGCAGAGATAATATTTACTTTAGAATTATCGATTTGACTGTGAGAGCTAACCCTGCAATGTAGCGGACGCGACTCTTTTGTGCTTCATTCAAGGTTTTAGCCGCCGGTGATTTTCGCCGTTATGCTGCTTAGTCCTTCGTGAAAGCAGTAGTCAGAAAGTTACCTGTTGTAGTATGCAAACGCAAACTTTGTTGAACCTGTATCCATCTGTGCATACTGTCCACTTTCGTCTAACTTGTTCAAACATTTACCTACTGTTTTGTGGAAATTTTTGCTTATAAACAAGAAAAATATGAATAATCCATAAAGATTAGTATTTATATATACATTTTTCGGCAAGTAATGTGAAGAGTATACAAAGATGCTTGTTATGTCTATTTAAGTATAGACATTTAAGTAAGATATTGACTATGTAGTTATTTTGAGGTTATTGAGATATTCTCTCTTTTCAAGCTAGACACCCACGGAGAATACTCCACAAGGAGGATACAAAAAATATCTTTTCCGCTCATAAGTCAACAGTTGACTATTTTCTCTTCTACTAGGACTTAGGCGCTGGCAAAAAAGCAAATATGAAGGGTGGACTTTAGGCATTCAATGTCAGATTTCTTTAATCATCTTTCTTCACTGATTTATAGTGGAAAAAAAGATTAAAAAAGTCTGAAATAATTGATTATCCTGAATGTACGGTTGATTAATTTGTACAGTGCTTAAGACTTAGATAGTTTAAGATATAAGAATCAGTGCTACAGAAAAGCCTTTTTATATTGTTGAACCTACGAGTAATATTAGTGTTTATCAAGGCTTCTGGCTCAAGAAGTATGCCAAAACATAAAAGTTTGGCGAATTTTTGTGCCTGAAAATAGCACAACTGAAATTGACATCTGAAAGTTACTGAAAAATCGATGATTTAAGGTAGAAAATTATGGCAAATATCAATGGCACTAACGGTAATGATACTTTAGTGGGCAGTGAGGAGTCAGACACGATTAACGGTAAAGCAGGCAATGATACTATCACATCTTTCTCTGGCAACGACACCTTGACTGGTGGAGGCGGCAAGGATCAATTTATTTACGGCTCCATTTTTGGGACTGATATCAATATCACCGATTTTAGTGGTGTAGGTAAAGGCGTAAATCCCTCGGCAGGAGTCATTGCCGAAGTGGACACCCTAAATTTCCAGGACTTTGCTGGTTTCACTGCCCAAAATTTGCTTCTGACTCAAAATGGCAATAATCTGGAAATCACCTTTGATCGGGATGCTTATGAAACGACGTATTTTGGTACGGTCAAACTCATCCTGCAAAACTTTGCCCTGGAAAATTTGGATAATCTCAGCAAATCGACTGGAGCTACTGTAGACTCGGGCAATATTCTGTTTTATGGGCAAACTAGTATTACCGACAGCTTTGATGTTTTCAATGCCAACTCCACCCAAAGCACTATCTTCAAAAAGAACACAGTCACCTTTCTTAACGACCTCTCGAATAATGTTAGCGGCTTTGACAACTCAGATGATGTCATCAATGGTCAAGGAGGCGATGACATCATTGACGGCAAAAGTGGGAACGACCTTTTAAGGGGTGACGCGGGGAATAATACTCTCATTGGTGGTGCTGATGATGATACCTTGAATGCTAATTATTTAGAAGGCGATAACCTACTGGATGGTGGCGATGAAAATGACTATCTTCTTGCCTCTGGTGACTACAGCGAGTTCCGAGGCGGAACTAAATTTGGCAATCCTATCTCTGGCAATAACACTCTCAACGGTGGCGCTGGTAACGATAGCTTGAATGCTAATTATTCAACAGGTAATAACCTACTGGATGGTGGTGCTGGTGATGACCGCTTGAATATTTACTATTCAACAGGTAATAATCTGCTCTCTGGTGGCACTGGTAACGATTATCTCTCCGTTTCTGGGTTATTCCTCGGCAGATTTGGATATTTCTCTAGATATTATGGCACAGGCAATAACACCCTCAACGGTGATGCCGGAAACGATACTTTGGATGCTAGTTATACAACAGGAAATAACACTCTCAACGGTGGTATTGGTGATGATTACTTGAATCTTGGCAATTCAGAAGGCAATAATCTGGGCTTTGGGGGCGATGGCAATGACTTATTCTATGTAACAACCTCAGCTACTGCACCCTCTTCTTTAGTCACTCAAACAGTAGATGGGGGTAAAGGTGATGATTTGTTGTCCGTTGATTACTACTTTCCTACTGGAGGAATTACAACGACATTCAATGCGACTACTAACATTGGATCAATTACGTTAGGCACGCGGCGAGTTAGCTACAAAAATATTGAACGATTAGATATCACACTTACAGGCTACGATGACTTGATTGTGGGGAGCAATGGCAATGATACGATAGATGGGGGCAATGGGGGCAATGATACGATAGATGGGGGTAAGGGTGACGATTACTTATCCGTAAATTACAACAATGCTGAAGGAGGAATCACAACGACATTCAATGCCACTACTAATATTGGATCAATTATGGTGGGCACGGAGCGAGTTAGCTACAAGAATATCGAACGATTAAATATTAGAGGTACAGCCTACAATGACAACATTGTAGGAACCTATGGCAACGATACGATAGATAGGGGCAATGGGGGCAATGATACGATAGATGGGGGTAAGGGCGACGATGTATTATCCGTCAATTACATCAATGTTAGTGAGGGAATTACAACGACATTCAATGCTACTACTAACATTGGATCAATTACTGCGGGCACGCAGCGAGTTAGCTACAAGAATATCGAACGATTAAATATCACAGATACAACCTACGATGACAACATTGTAGGCAACGATAGTAACGATACCCTCTCCACAAGCAATGGTGGCAATGATACGATAGATGGGGGTAAAGGGGACGATGTGTTATCCGCCAATTACTACTCTGCTACTGGAGCAATCACTTCAACTTTCGATGCGACTACTAACATTGGATCAATTACGGCAGGTACGCAGCAAGTTAGCTACAAGAATATCGAACGATTAAATATTAGAGGTACAGCCTACAATGACTTGATTGTGGGGAACAGCGGTAACGATACGATAGAGGGGGGCAATGATGGCAAAGATACAATTATTGGCGGTGCAGGTAACGATACGTTGAGGGGTAGCGATGGTAATAAGGATAACACCCTTTATGGTGGTGATGGCAATGACTACCTCACAGGTGGATTGGGATCTGGTTATGACAACCTCTATGGAGGAGCTGGTATTGATACCTTTGCTTTTGGCCGTTACAACTATCGAGGCATCGATCATATTTATTATTTTGACACGGCTAATGAACTGATTCAGGTATCGGCTTTTAATTTTGGTGGCGGGTTATCACCAGGTTCACTTCAGACAAGTCAGTTTACCATTGGAACATCTGCCAGCACTAGAGTTCAGCGATTTATCTACAACGATATTACAGGTGCATTGTTCTTTGACCAAGATGGTAGTGCATCTGGGTTTACTCAGGTACAATTTGCACAATTAGCTAGTGGATTGTCACTAACCGAAAACAATTTTGTGGTTGTTTAATCGTAATTAGCGCTCTGACATCACTCTAAATAAGAGTTGCAAGGTGCTTTTGTAAGCACCTTGCATTTGATTGTTCAATGCAATTAGTGTTAACAGAGAGTAGATATTAGATTTTGTTGCTTAAGTTTTGGCATGGGTGCAGATGGTTTGCAAGTGTTCTTGGCTCAGTCGAATCATGTCTGCGTTTATAATTCTGGTAACTTATAGTGATTCTTGCACAGATATAAGATATCGCCAGGCATAGGATAGCAAAACCGCAGGCGATCGCAACTTATTAGCCTTAAAGTAGTAACGACAACTTATTGTGGAATTGCAATCAAGCAACGATGAATGCTCTAATCAATTTATTGTTTTTTTTGCTGCCGATTCTGAGTAGCTTTTGGATTGCCCAAACTTTCAACCCTCTATCTTCTTATCAACCTCTCCAAGCTGTAGACGGGGCAGCTTTATATAAAAAACAATTAACGAATGGTAACGATGCCTATTTGCAAGTTATTGATATCCGCAAAATGCACATAGACCAAATTATCGGAGAGGTAGATAATATGGGTTTAAATGAAGGTAAATATTATCAAGGAGAAGGTGGACATTACAGCCCTTATTTCCAAAATA
The DNA here is from genome assembly GCF_034531035.1 of Nostoc sp. DedQUE02. Lineage (NCBI taxonomy): Bacteria > Bacillati > Cyanobacteriota > Cyanophyceae > Nostocales > Nostocaceae > Nostoc > Nostoc sp. DedQUE02. The sequence goes on from NZ_JAVRBY020000081.1 coordinate 18,521, forward strand.
AGTTGTTTTCTGAAGTTACAGACGAATATAAAAAACTTTATAAAAACAACGTTTTTTCGATGATTAATTGTTCTTTTTTTGAACAATACCAATCTAGTACTCAATTATCCTTCCCTATTAAACTCAATGATGTAGTCATCACTGGTGGCACTAGCCCCTATGGGCCAATCAAGGAACCAAAAGATAAATATTATAGTAATATTCGCCTCAAAACCTTAGTCTGGGATGACAAGCAGGCGTACATTAGCGATTACAACCAAGCTAGTGGTGCGCCTCTTAATCAAAAAGCAGTGAAAAATGCGATCGTCACTTACCGATACAGCGATCATCCGGCGAAAGTATTAGCCCAAAACCAAGCGAATAAGTATCAAGTCATCGGTACTCTGAACAAAGATGGTGTTCAGGGTGACGAGTTGTTATTGATTATGACGGTGAACCAAGCAACTCTGGACGAAGCAGCCGGTTTATTACGTAAATTAGGAGTCAAAGGCGATATCATCACCGTTGACGGCGGTAGATCAACTTATTTGTTCAATTCCCAGAACGGAAATATTATTATTCCCCAACTGTCTAATCTGCAAGAAAATCCTACTTTCCGACACCTACCTCATTATCTGGGATTCCGTAAAAAAGGTAAAAATCAGGTTGCGCCAAAAATCTTCATCAGTCAGCCAGTGAAGAAAATACTTCCAAAAAAGGATCAGCCTTTTTTAATATTGTGGCGGGATAATTTTGATGGCGATGTTTCCATTAAGTTGTACGATGGGAACAAACTTATCCAAAACATTTCTTCCCGTACTGCTAGCGATGGAGTTTATGAGTGGACACCAAGTATTTCCGTAAAGGAAGGCTATTTTGTTCGCATTTCTAGCTGGAAAGACCGGAATATTTTCGGGCAGTTGCAATTTTAATAAAGATCAGGGCTGTTTTTAGCGGTGCGGAATCGGACAATGAAATGGATAACTAGCTAAACGCAAACCTCTCAACAAGGTTGACGGTGTGGCAGTGATTGGAATTGTTATCGTTTCTGACAGTAAACAACTAGCTTTGGGTGTGCGGGAACTCGCCGCGCAAATGGTTCAGGGCCAAGTTCCTATTGCTGTTGCAGCAGGTATTGAAGATTCGGAAAATCCATTGGGTACAGATCCCATTCATGTTTATGAGGCGATCGCTTCTGTTTTTTCTGATGATGGTGTCTTGGTTTTAATGGATTTGGCTAGTGCTTTACTAAATACAGAAATGGCAATAAAGTTTCTGCCAGAAGCACAACAGGAGAAAGTGTATTTGTGTGAAGCACCTCTAGTAGAAGGTGCGATCGCTGCTGTGGTGGCGGTGGCGGCTGGTAGAGATATTCACCAAGTTATGGCGGAAGCACGTGGCGCACTCTTAGCAAAAGCATCTCAATTGGGTGTAGTTAATAGTTCGTTGTCAGTTGTCAGTTCAACAACAAATATAGAATCACCAACGCGAGAAATCCGGCTGATTGTCAGCAATCGTTTAGGATTACACGCCCATCCCGCAGCCCAGTTTGTGGCAACCGCAGCCCAGTTTCAATCTCAAATTCTGGTGCGGAATTTAACCAGAAATACTGAGCTAGTCAAGGGTGACAGTATTAACCAAGTTACAACTTTAGGAGTGCGTCAAGGACACGAACTGGTGATTATTGCCACTGGTTCTGATGCAGATGAAGCGCTGGCAGCATTACAGGGATTATTTGCAAATAACTTTAATGAAGATAATGCTGCCTCGAACTATCCCTCAGCTTTTCACCATGAAGTTACTCCTGCAACTCATAGCGAATTTTCGGGAATTGCAGTTTCTGGTGGAGTAGCGATGTCTACGACGGGCTTCGCCTACGCACCTGTTGTTCATTATCAACCCACTCACATTTCGATTACGCAATATCATGTAGAAAATGTTGAATTAGAGTGGCAACGATTACAAACAGCAATCAACACCGCCCGACAAGAAATTCAAGCAGTTTTCTCACAAGCATCTCTGCAAATTGGTGACGCTGAAGCCGCCATCTTCGATGCCCAACTACTATTTTTAGAAGATCCAGTACTCTTGGAAACGGCTAAAGAGCGCATCTTAGAACATCATCTCAATGCTGAAGCCGTTTGGCAAGCCGTAGTAGATGAGGTAGTGACTTCCTACCACACCCTTGAAGATTCTTACCTGCAACGAGTTGACAATATTGTAGATGTTGGACAAAGAGTGTTGCGATTACTAGCTGGAAATGCCAGTGTTAACCTACACCTTGAGGAACCAGCGATTTTAGTAGCGACTGATTTAACCCCTTCAGATACTGCAAGACTAGATCCAACAAAAGTGTTGGGTATTTGTACTACTTCTGGTAGCGCCACCTCTCACAGCGCAATTATCGCCCGGACATTGGGTATTCCCACAGTTATAGGAGTAGATGCCCAGGTGTTGCACTTGGCAGATGGTACACTTATGGCACTTGATGGTGAAAGTGGTAGAGCTTGGGTAGAACCAGAATCAGATATCCTGGATTTACTGGCAGCAAAACAGTCAGCTTGGCAAACTGCTCAACAAGAAGCACGAGCTACAGCACATCAACCAGCAATTACTCGTGATGGTCGACAAGTTAGCGTCTTCGCGAATATTGGTAGTATAAGTGATGTCCAATTGGCTGTGGCTAACGGTGCAGAAGGTGTGGGACTACTCCGCACTGAGTTTCTCTATCTCAACCGGACAAGCGCTCCCACTGAAGAAGAACAACTATTAGTTTATCAAGCGATCGCCCAAGTTTTAGATAATCGTCCCCTGATTATCCGTACCCTAGATGTTGGTGGTGATAAGCCGCTTCCCTATCTGAAAATAGGGTTTTTAGAAGCTAACCCAATCTTTGGCTGGCGGGGAATTCGTTTCTGTTTGGATCATCCAGAACTCTTCAAAACTCAGTTACGGGCAATTTTGAGAGCCAGTGGAGGAGGGCAGCAAATTAAGATTATGTTGCCAATGATTTCTACGCTGACAGAGGTACGTGCAGCTAAGGTAATTTTGAGTGAAGTGCAGGCTGAACTAAATCAAGCTGGTATTTTATTTGATGCTGCGATCAAAGTAGGAATTATGATCGAGGTTCCGTCAGCAGTAGCGATCGCCGATCAGTTAGCCACTGAAGTAGACTTCTTTAGTATAGGTACTAATGACCTCAGCCAATATATCATGGCTAGCGATCGCACTAATCCCCGCGTGGCAAATTTGGTTGATGCGCTACATCCAGCCGTGTTACGAATGGTGCAGCAAACGATCCAAGCTGCCCATGCGGTGGGAATAACGGTTGGATTATGTGGAGAATTGGCAGCAGATACTTTAGCAACACCAATTTTATTAGGTTTAGGGTTGGATGAATTGAGTGTGAATCCCCAAAGTATACCTGGAGTGAAGCAGGCGATCGCTAGGTTTTGTATAGTTGAAAGTGAAGCGATCGTGGCATCAGCATTACAACAAGATTCCGCAGAGTATGTAAGACAACTAATCTCGACTTCAGTTATATAGGACTCATATTTGATTTAAAAAAAAAATTGGTATACCTTAATATCCTGAAATCCTATTACTTATTGCCTCTCGCCTATTGCCCATTGCCTATTGCCTCTTGCCTCTCACCTCTCACCTCTCACCTATTGCCTATTTCGTAATTGAAGAATTCAGAATTCAGGAGTCAGAATCACTCTCGTAGAAGGCTTAAACCCGTTTATTTGTACTGAGCCTTGTCGTAAAGCCTGCGGCATAGATACGCTTAGGGTGCAGCCTCTTGTAGAGAAGTAGCGCTCATGCCATCCATCAGTCTCACAGATTTCAATTCTGTTAGCGGATAGCTAAGGTCTAGCCCATTCTAGCATTTGACTCCTGAATTCTGTTTTGTCAAAATCTTATTCCCAGTTGCCCATTAAAACCACGAATAGAATTGTAACCAGCGCCAACAAAAACGTTATCAGTAGCACCTACCTGAACACCACCTGAAACTGCAACACCCTTATCTTCTGAATAAAGTCCAACTCCTACATAAGGTGAAATGACAGGCAAACTGATAAATTTCAAAACATCTACTCCGGTAGCACCATCAGGGCCAACTCCTAACTCAACCCCGAAATTTAAAGCTCTAGCTCCTACAGCATAAGTTATATCACCATCTTTTCCACCCACTGAAACCCAAGGTTGTGGTATCAGTTGAGCTGATGCCTGACTTGGAGAAAATAAAGCTAAAAAACATATAGATGTAATTAATGTTTTAGCAATAATCGCTATTTTCATCTAGTTCTCCTATTAATTGTTTTCTTACAACTAAGCTAATCATATTCAGCGTATTTCCCTACGTTGTAGCAAGTGGCGCGTGATATCCCGGTTGTTTACTTACTAAACCCCAAGAACCCCACCCCGCCAAAGCGTAGCTTTGTCTTTGCTCTTCGGTAGGGGATTAAGTGGAGTCAGCGAGGTCTTCTCCCAAAGGCAGAGGCTAGCGCCAAGAGGTTTCCCCAAGTGGAACATGAGACGCTTTGCGTATAGCGTAGCCCCTTTTCTACGAGAGAGTGAGTGAGCCAACCAGTCCGCTTACTACAGCTATTTGGCTAACCGTGACGGATTGAATGTCATTTGAGTGCCCGATGAGTGCAACATTACCCTAAATGCTGCTTGAGAATTTTATTAACAGCTATTGGATTTAAGAGTATTTAAAGGAAGTATATAAAATTTATGTAAAGCTTAAGTGTTATTCAACGCAAAAATTTATGGATTGAGAGATAAGTTTTAATTATGTTATTAAAATTTAATGTCTTTAATAGAAAAGTATTTTCTTTAATTAAATATAATTGTTTTTAACAAAAAAAATGATATTTGAACCTAACTAAACGACAATACTCAACTAAGACAAAAAACCTGGCAACTTGAAACCAAAAAAATCAGTAGATTTGAAAAAGATTTCATTAAGAGTTACACATATATATTGATGTATTATGAATCAGAATTTATTAATATTTTGAAGATTTAGTAAATAAGTTAGTGTAACCTTATACTTCATGGTAATTAAATAATTATAGATAGGCTCAGAAAGTTTGGGAAAACAACCAAAATGTTTGACCTAATTACTTAATCATTTGCGTAATCAATTAAAGAGCTTTGAGGAAATAAATTATTTAATTTATTAGAGTAGGCGTCTTGATTGCTCTGCCGTTAAAGGAGGGCTTTTCAGGTCGCCCTCAATAAGTAGTTGGATATTTTTTCTTGAGGAATTTCTAACAAAATAATAATGTTTTATAACATTAAATTACGCAAATGACAAGTAATCCACATCGAACTGATGAATAGTTCTTTGACTGAGGCTGAACTTACGTATTAGTGAGAAATTGAGGAGAAATAATATGGCTTTCGGTACAATAAACTCTGAAACGATCAATGGGACTTCGGGAAATGACACTATAGTTGGTTGGGCTAGTGGTGGAAATGCCACTAGTACCTCCGGTAACGATACCTTGAATGGTTTGGCTGGTAATGATTCCCTCGCTGGTGGGACGGCGGACGACAGTTTAAACGGTGGAGATGGCAGTGACATACTTGATGGGGGGTTAGGAAACGACACTCTAAGAGGCGGTGCAGGCAGTGACACCCTCAAAGGCAGCCAAGGCAACGACAGCCTTGATGGTGGAGATGGCATTGATACCGCAGACTACAGTCAACTAGCTCAAAACATTACCTTGGGATCTGTCGGAACCATTCAAAAAGGTGGGGGATTGGGGAAAGACCTACTCTTTAAAGTAGAAAAAATTATTGCTAATGCTAGTGTTGCCAACAACACTATAGATGCATCCCAATCTTCGTCTGGGGTATCTATCACTGTTAACCTGCAAACCCAAAGTTTGGCTGTTAATAACGTTCCTAATTTGGGAACATTGGCATTTACAGCAGTTAACTTTGATAATGTTATCGGCACAAGTGGAAATGACAGCATTGCTGGCGATAGCCAAAATAACCAATTATCTGGTAATGGTGGCAATGACACACTTGATGGCGGCTTAGGTGTTGATACTTTGAATGGGGGAGCAGGCAATGACACTTACCTTATTGACACAACTCTTGATACTATTACAGAGGGCGCGAATGCAGGTACAGATACCGTCCGCTCTTCTGTCACTTACACAATAGGCACTAATATTGAGAATTTGACACTGAGGGAAGGTAGCAGCATTACCGGGACAGGTAACAGTCTTAACAACTTCCTGTTTGGTAATACTTCTAATAACACTCTCAATGGAAGAATAGGCGATGACACGCTAGACGGTAATGTTGGTAATGATAGCCTCAATGGTGAGGACGGCAATGATAGCCTACAAGGTGGCCCTGGTAATGACCTACTCAATGGGGGAGCTGGAAATGATATTCTCATCGGTACTTTTCCCGGCAGTTTGCTTCCGCCTGGATCGGGGGAAACTGATACTTTAACTGGTGGGAGTGGGGTAGATAGATTTATCCTGGGGGACGCTGTAAATATTTTCTACGACGATAACAACAGCGTAAATTCTGGTTTTACGGACTTCGCTACTATTACTGACTTCGACTCTAGCCAAGATCGAATTGAACTCAAAGGAGCTTTACAGGACTACCGCCTGCAAATTGCTGGAAGCAACACACGAATATTCTCAGACAGGGTGGGATCAGAGCCAGATGAGATCGTAGGTATTGTGCTGGCGAAAAACAATCTCAGACTTGATAGTGATGACTTCCTTTTCTATGAGGGGGAAAATGCTGGAGAAGGTACAAACAACACACTGAATCAGGCTGAAGGGTTAGGTTCCTTGTCATCAGGCTCAAACGTTAATCTTTCAGCCCAGCTCGCAACAGTTCAACCGGGGGACAATTCTGATTTCGACTTTTTTAAATTTTCTTTAGCAAGTGCAGGAACTGTCACTATCAAAACAGTAACATTAGGAGATACAGTTCTGGGACTGTTTGACAATTTGGGGAATGTACTGAAAAGTGACGATGATAGTGGCGGTGGCAATTCTTCATTAATCAGCAGTTTCTTGGGTGCAGGTACATACTCTATTTCAGTGAGTAAATATTCTTTATTGCCTCAAGATGGCGGAACTTTTTCTGGTATCACATCTATTCCTGATTTTTCTTATACGTTAGGAGTCAGTGTTGTATAAGAATGTTGTCAATTTACGGATTTGCAGGGACTTCAAAACATTAAAAACTTGATACGCTGACTACAAAAATACCGCGTATATATGGGTAAAGGGTAAAGGTTTTTTCGGCGTTGCATAATTGCGGGATGATTTCGCAAGTTATAAAATCTCCCCCCCTGCTCCCGAAGCACCCCCTGCCTCCCCTGCCTGCCTAAATTCATCCCTCTGTTCTGCAACGCCGTTTTTTCTTTACCCTTACTTCTTCCCCTTTTCCCCAAAACCCGAGAAGTATTGGGGCTGGAGGAGATTTTCACTTTTTTGTTATTCCTAAGCAGAAGTCATAGTAACAATTGCTACTATGACTTCTGCTGCGGTTGAATATTTCTGAGTCTTGATTTAAATCCCAACTAAACCTTTGCTTCCAAAGATTTGAGTAACTCGGTATTCACGCCCGACTCACGAGTTAGAGCAATTTTACCAGTGCGGGCGATTTCTCTCAAACCGAATTTTTGCAACACCTGCACGATCGCTACCAGTTTACCTGGATCTCCCACAACTTCTAAGGTGAGAGAATCTTCCGCCACATCCACGACTCGCGCCCGGAAAATCTGAGACAGTTCGATCACTTCTGAGCGATTGCTGGTACTAGCATTCACCTTCAAAAGCATCAATTCCCGCTCGACACAAGGAGTTTCGGTAATATCCTGGACTTTTAGGACATTGACTAACTTGTACAGTTGTTTGGTGAGTTGCTCGATCACGCGATCGTCGCCAGGGACAACCATTGTAATTCGGGAGACTCCTCCTTGTTCGGCAGGGCCAACAGCAAGGCTTTCAATATTAAAGCCGCGACGCGCAAATAAACCAGATATGCGGGAAAGAACACCCGCCTCATCTTCTACGAGAACTGAAAGGGTATGTTTCATCTTCGCCAACAGAGGCTAGAGCAGGAATTGAGTAACGCAGACACTAGCTAAGGGCAATGCTAGACCTACTACCGCACTAAATTTTCAGTGCGACCTCCTATTGTAAACTTAACCGTTGCACTCATTGCATTCTCAATCGAGAAATTGTCTAGAAATCATATCGTAAGAAGTAATTTAATTGAATGAATATCTTTTTATTGGCAGATGCGGCATTTTTGTAAAACTTTTATACTCAGATTTGATAAGCACGCTAATAGGAGAAAAGTTTTATGGGTTGGTTAAAAAGATTGTTTGGAATGGAAAAACCTGAAAATGCAGAAGTAAATCCAGCTCCACAGGCTGTACAGCAAGCTCCCAGTGCTAATGTTGCTACTGCTACGCAACCGATACCCCCAGAACGGCTGGGTTTGAGCGGAGAATATGACCAAAGTGGTTTAGCCAAGCGGGTAGCGTTGGCATTCGATCAAGACCCCCAACTCGACGATGTTGATACCCTTTGGGTGGCTCAGACGGGTAGCACTGTAGTGTTGAAAGGTAAAGTCCCCAATCAAGATATTCTTAACAAAATGGTTTCTGTGGCGCGTTCTGTAAATGGTGCTACAGATGTTGACACTAACCAAGCGACGATTGGCTAGTTACTACTGATGCGATCGCACCCCCATTGCAAATATCTTAGGGAACAGCCAATGGTTGGCGATCGCCAATCCATCTCTCAATCCAATCTAAAATGGCTTGATTAACTTTTTCTGGACATTCATCATGGGGACAATGCCCTACATCCTCCAGATTCAGCAGCTCCAACTTCTCGTTATATTGGGCAAATTGGCTAGCTAGCGCTGGCGGAACAAATCGGTCTTTTTGTCCCCAAATTAAAAGCATGGGAATTGTTAAGGTTGGTAATACTGTCTTGACACTGGGACTAAAATTAATTCCGATCGCAGCTTTGAATAAAGCACTAAACGCCCTTGCAGAACCCCGGTCTTGGGCAGGGCCTGCTAAAATTTCGATCAGTTCATCGCTAATCGCCTCTGGGTTAGCGTAGGCGATACTAGCCCAGCGACGCAGCACCCCAGGACGGCGAACGAAGTTAAATACAGGTTTAAGTATCAACGGCGAAGCAACAACATTTTTAATTGCACTGACGAGTGGGCGCAGCACAGGAGGAATTGCTTCTTGTTCTAATGAGGGGTCGGGTAAACTCATCATCACCATACCCAGTACCATATCGGGATGAGTGGCGGCGGCGGCCATCGAAATCAATGAACCGTTGGAATTACCTATTAATATTGCTGGTTGACGGATAAATGTTTTCCAGAAATCGTAAACCTGTTCAACCCAGAGTTCGATGCTGTAATTAGCTGCGGCTTTTTCAGAAGCGCCAAAACCCAACATATCTAGGGCGTAAACTGTGTGATACTCACCCAACACTTCTAAATTATGTCGCCAATGACCAATGGAAGCGCCAAAGCCATGTAGCAATATCAGAGGTGTTGTATTGTGGTAATTTTGGCTAGGGCGAATGTAAGTGTAGCGAGTTTGCCAGCCACGCCAAATCCAATCTCTTTGATTACCAACTCGTTCCTGCCAGTGTACCGTAATGGTCACACTTACCTCCCATTTATCAGCGTTGAAATACCATTATAAGAATTGGGCATTGGGGATTGGGTAAGCTGTTACGTATACAACTTGCATAACAGGACTTACGCAACTGGCACAGCGTGATCGCTATTTTATAGTATTTATGTACTATATAAAGTGGCTGACCCAT
>NZ_JAVRBY020000082.1:0-27829 GCF_034531035.1 Nostoc sp. DedQUE02
GCAATTGCAACGTCTCTACAAGGATTTTGAAATAACGCAAAATTATTTTTCATACCGCAATCAGCAACGCCAAAATAAATTATGCCAAATTATTTTGTACATTTGTAGAGGCTCACATCTGTGCAATCCGAAGATGGGATGTTTTTTTTTCACTGGAAGTCCCTAAGAAGATTGATTGAACCTCCTAGCACTAAAAAAGAGGTAATTTTTTATTCCTCCTCCTACCTCCTCTGCTTCCCCTGCTCAAGCGAATATCACCATACCATCAGCTGTATCCCAATTGCGAATCAGATACTAAAAAAAAGCTGAAATTTCTCTAAAGTATTATTTAACTTAACAAATTTTAATAAATATGGCTTCAGCATCGTATCAGAATATATAAAGGCAACCGATGCGAAAACTTAAAATCATCAAGACTAGTAAGGGTTTAAAGTCTCTATGGCTTTTGCTTTATCAAAATGATGTAAAGTTTTTTAACATTTGCTGAATATCCTTCTCATAAAGCACTCAGCACTCGTAACTCAGTACTCCTGAATGCAGTTGTGAGCAAGGAGGCTAGAATATAGACAGGGAGAATAATTTTTTAGCCAAGAAATCTCTTGGATTTTAAGCTACTTTTTAAGATCGCTTTTCTAATGGAAATTACTGAATTCTTTGAACTTTCAATTGGACGATGGCGATCGCAGCGTAGCGGTCATCATTTAGCATTCGCCCACTTTGAAGAAGTACTGTCTAATATTGACATTAAGTCTCTATCCACCGATGATCCGGCGGTACTAGCAATTTGTCAATTGTATGACACTGACCCTGCCAGTATCACCCATCCTTTTCGGATGACTTGGGAAGGTGAGTCAGATTGGGACGATAAACCAATTTCTGGTAGTACTGTGCTGGTGCCAATTCCCGATATCGAAAATCCTTGTAGAGGCAAACTTCTGCGGGACAAGGGATACGCCGAAACAATTCCCGCAGTGGCTAAATATCATCTGAATGACGATGGTATTTTTACCCTATTAACAGAGTATGAACTCGCTGCTGCTGAGGAGCGAATTTGGTTTGCTAACCCAAATCTCCGATTTCGGGTAGCGATGATTAAAACCAGTGATGGTAAAGGTGTCACAACAGCTTCTTTTTCTTCAGAGATTCGCTCTTTGTCAAGTTCGACCAGTTAACAATTATTATCAGGTTAAAACATAAAACAGGAGTCAGAATTGGTGAATTGGTGAATTCTCTACCTACCAAGGGATAGAGTAATAATCAAAGAAAAATATTTAATACTAGTTTCGCCCACCAGAGGCAAAAGCGCGTAGCGGGACAAAATAAGGTTTTAAACTAATATTCAGGTCGCGGACTCGCTAACGCTGTGCCATCACCCAGTCGGACTCTGATTCATCTTGAATTCTAACCGGAGGCGGAGCGTCTCCGGCTCCGCTCCTGAGTTCTGAATTCTTCTTGATAAAAGAAATCATCTAGTTTTCTCACTCTTGAGGTTGAATATGACGATAGCGCCCAGTGAATCTAGCACCAACGCTAGCGATTTGCTCACCTTAGCCTGTTGGATGGCAGGAGATTTTAGCAACTACAAGCAATCTTTTGCAAATCCGCAACTTTACGCCCACATTCACATTTATTTTCGTCCTTTACCGATTGAATTTTTTTCTGCCATCGGTTTTTATTCTGAACAAGCTTATGATCACGATTTATGGACACCCTATCGTCAGGGAGTACATAAATTAGTCGATTGGGGTGATCGCATTTATATCGAAAATTACAGCTTAAAAGACCAGATGCTCTATGCAGGTGCTGCTCGTGAATTAGATATCCTCAAAACCATCACCCCAGAGAGCATCGAACGGCGTCATCACTGTTCAATGGTTTTCCAACGAGAAGGTGAAATGTTTCGAGGTAGTGTAGAACCGGGTAATCAATGTCTGATTAAGCGCAATGGATGCCAGACATATCTTGTCAGCGAAGTAGAAGTAACTGAGCATACTTGGATAAGTCTAGATAAAGGTATGGACATTGAAACTCACAAGCAAATATGGGGATCAACTGCTGGGCCATTGCGATTTGAAAAACGAGAAAGTTTTGCTGATGAATTACCTGCGGTGAGAGCATTATGTTGATTCAGCTTGAATCTGTTAAAACCAAAATGTTACCTCCACAAGCTGAAAAAAAGATGCGCTGCTGGATTCGCAGTCGGCACTTGATTTGTTCAGGTAACTTTTTTATATTCGAGACATTAGAATATACGACGATTGAAAGATTCTCTCAATGTGTTGCTTCTTTAGGAGGAACAGTAATATCCGTTGACCCCATTAATAAAGTTTGGATGGGCGATCATCGTCAAGTCATTTTATATCAGGCAAAAGCTAGTTTACATACGCCTCATCATACTTTGAAACAATACTGGATAAAATACGGTGGTTTCTACAGTAGATTTGATGAGCGTCTTTGAGAATCGCTATCTTGCGGAAATTCTTCTGAAAAGTGTCTATATTCCAATTCAAAATTAAGTTTTGAATTTTAAATACTCCCCAAGGGGGTTGACGGCTAATTGTTAATGTCTGATTGCTAATTTCTGATCGTGATTAGCTGTTAGTTATTAACAGTTAGCCGTCTAAGTTTGTTAGAAAATGTAACTAAAAAGCTTCCCGAAACTTGATAAATTAATCCTAACTGTAAAGGGAATTAGTAAAGCTTAGTAGTTAGGCTTTAGTAGTTATTGGTAAAACTAAGTACTAATAACTATAGGAATCTGGTTTGATTACTGAAATTATTTGCGTAGGAGGTAAGAGGCAATAGGCAATAGTCAAGAAACCTCTTTGAATTGTACTGAATTTTTTCAGAAATCAAATATGAGTCCTATAATAACTCAACCATTTAGCATTGTTGAGCAGAAGTAACCAGCCAGATGATAACAGCTTGAAAGCTTAGGAAAAAAAGTTTTTAGACTTTTGATTTTGAGAGTCAGTTGCTACTCTACGGGTTATCCAAAGTCTCTTAACCTAACGCATCAGCTGCTTTTGACTTCTACATTCTTTGCACGTCTACTAAGAGAAGCGGTACTAGCTCCCATTACTTTTAAAAATAGCCATTAGTTACTTTTACCCACACTAACCCAAGTATGCAAACCTTCATAGACGACAAAACAGGCCTTCGCCAATATCAAGCATTTTCCCAAATAGAACCTATCGAACTGTGGACTACTGCTTCAGCTGATGACATTGAAATTGTAATTCGGGCAGTTTATCGGCAAGTATTGGGTAATGCCCACATTATGGAAAGTGAGCGGCTCATTGTTCCAGAATCACAACTCAAGCAAGGCATAATCGATGTGCGTGAGTTTGTGCGTCAAATTGCCAAATCAGAATTGTATCGCTCCAGATTTTTTAATAACGTTTACCGCTACCGTGCAATTGAACTGAACTTCAAACACCTACTGGGTCGCGCTCCTGATGACTACTCAGAGACAATTTATCATAGTAACATTTTAGATGAGAAAGGTTTTGAGGCGGATATTGATTCTTATCTTGATAGCGACGAGTATCTAGATGCCTTTGGGGATAACATAGTGCCATATTACCGGGGTTACAAAACCCAAACGGGCAAAAAGATATTGGAATTTAGCAATATGCTGCAACTAGTGCGGAGCAATTCTAGCAGTGATAAGAACGTAGTCACGAATAATGAACCTCAATTGGTGCGATCGCTAATTAGTAACACTCCTTACGGTAAACTGAAACCCACGGATATTGCTGCATTGTTGGCTGAAGTGTTCAAGTCAAAACCAGAAACTGCTGCTCCAGATAATACCTTTATTACATCTCGTACAGCAGCCGAACAAAGCTTGCGGCAAAAGATTCAAGAGCAAGAAAGCCAAATTGCAACTTTACAACAACAACTAGCAGACTTAAGACCTTTTGCCAGCATCGGTGCAACAAAATTTAGTAGTAGTTGGCAGTCTTCTAGCTCTGTGACAAGCACAGGTGAATATACATCTTTGCAACAGCAAGCTGACGCGCAAGAAAAACAGATTGCAGCTTTGCAAGAGCAAGTTGCTGATTCTCGACGTTCTGCCACAATTGGAGAAGCGCGGTTGAATAAGTGGCGCAGTCGCATTTTTAATGGCTAATTTCTCTATTGTTTAGTTTTGTCAGGTGGGTTAGGCTTTTCTTAACTCACCTGTTTTATTTCCTGATATTTTCCGAACCAGCTTGAAACAACAAATAATCAGAAAGTGTCTGAATTATTGTTTTACATAGACTTGTAACTTATGAAAAAAGCTAGCGTTTATCGATATTCTACTTATGGACTAATTGGGTTAATATCCTTAACCGCTATCTTAAGTACAGCGACATCTGCTTTAACACAGTTAGCAGACGATTCTCCAATTTTGCAAACTCCTATCCCTGCTTCTAACTTAATCTGGCCGACTCAAGGGTTTATTTCTCAAGGTTTCCGCAAATATCAACATGAAGGAATTGATATTGCCGGGACTTCTGGAACTCCTATTGTTGCTGCTGCATCCGGTACAGTTGTAAAAGCAGGTTGGGATAATTGGGGATTAGGAAATGCCATAACTATTAAACATGCCGACGGCAGCATTACTGTTTATGGTCACAATCGCCGTTTGTTGGTAAGCAAGAATCAACAGGTCATTCAAGGTCAAATTATTGCCGAAATGGGATCTACAGGCAATAGCACAGCACCTCATCTGCACTTTGAAGTTCATCCAAATGGCCGAATAGCAGTTGACCCCCTTCGTCTGTTGACATCCATAACTGCAAATGTTGCCTCTGGTTCTAAACTTCAGCAAGTCGATAACCCAAACCTCCCTGTCTCGACACCCCCAGTCGCAAAGCAAGTTTCACCTTCACAGCCAATTCCCATAGATTTTGCACCTGTGAGCATTGATACTAAATGCAATGGAATTACCATCATTGAAGGTGAGACTGCTAGCACTCGCGTAAAAGTCTGTGAAGAAAATGGTCAGTTATTTTATATTGGGCAGTTGAAACAAAATCCAAATCAGCCTATAAAGATACAAGCTTTGAATATTGGTAAAAGCAGATATCGAGCAGATAATGGTAGCTTTTCTTATTTAATCACTCCTCAAAGAGTGGAAGTTTGGCGAAACGGCAGTCAAATACGTTATGACAATTTTTATACTTTAACAAAATCGCCATAGAGTATTGGGTGACTAAAAGTCGGGACTACACAAGCCAATACTGCGTAGGTTTTGAAGATTTGTAGGTTGGGTTAAACTTTAGTGTTACGCAACAAAGCCCTGGAAATGTTGGGTTTCGTTCTACAAACGCCACTTGTTTCTCCCAAGGGGAGACGCTGCGCGTAGCAAGATCCCCGAAGGGGTACAAGTCGGGAAACCGCAAGGGCGCAGTGGCTCCTCAACCTACACATTTTTTTACCGTTAATCGAGCAGTATTGCTACACAAGCTCTCGTCCACCGACCTGGACTGAAAGAAAATCAAGGGTTTTGTTAAAAATTAACTGTTGATTGCAGCAACTGGTACTGGGTTATTTGGTACAGAGCCATTATTTAGGATAGGCTGGCGGGTTTTCAGGTCAAATTTGAAGCCATGTGGCAAAATATGAAGTTTTGCTCCACAAATCGCCAAAGACTCGTCCTTCAATATCTCGCCCATATTGTTATATGTAGCCTCTGATTCATCAACAATCGTAACCGCACCTTCACCAATCACTTCAATTTGGTTATCTGTCACAACCATAGCGGTGTTTTCGTCGATACCAAATCCCAAGACCGCAGGTTCTAATATTAAAGCTGAAATTAATCGTCCCAAGCGTCCACGCTGAGAAAAATGCTGGTCAATTACTACCCCTGGTAAAAATCCCATACCTGGGCCCATTTCAACAGTTTCAATCCGAGGATGTGTTTGGGAGTCACCTTCGACAATCATTTTATCTGGCATCACAGCAGCTCCGGCGCTTGTGCCTGCGATAACTACACCTTCCGAGAAGCGTTGGTGAATCGCCGCATCGATTTCGGTATCCTTGAGGATGCTGGTAATACGAGCCTGGTCTCCCCCAGTAAAAAATACTCCAGTTGCCTTCTTAATAGCTTCCAATGCGGTAGACGAAGATGCATCTTCACGGGTTTCTGTATCTATGATGCGAACATTTTCGGCTCCCAGCCGCTCAAATACTCTGATATAATTTTCACCCACTTCTCTTGGTAGTTCTGTCGCTGCTGTCAGAATTACAATGTACGCCTTTGTACCTCCAGCGCGTCGTACAAAGTCTCGCAGAATTACCGAATCCCCTTCTTTGTCTTCGGCTCCCCCAATAATTACCAACTGCCGTTTGATATTAGTTTCCACCATGATGCCCCCTGGATTTGAATTAATAAATCTCACTAAACCATGACAATTAAAACTATCCAATCATCCCTTTGGTAGATTACTTGACACAAGTAGGATTAACATTTGTTTGCGTAGACGCAGAGCGGCTTGTCGTTAGACATCGCAATTAGACCAAAAGTTTTTTATGCTAAATAAAATTCACAATGTCAACTGCCTCTAGAGGTCTTTTCTAGAGGCATTATTGGCTATGTTACTAATTGCTTATTAGAGATTTGTTGTGCGATCGCGAGTAGATTTAGCATTGACTCTAGCTGGGTGCAATTAGAGATTTGATGGCAAATGCTAATGAACCCGACTTCTGTAAAGTAAGTTGGTTAAGAAAAAACGTGCTTGTTCTAGTGGGAGATGTCTGGGTTTGCCTTGGTAAACAATTTGATACTCATCCATATCTTCCCCATCTCCATGTCCAGAGATCAGCTTTTGGTGAAAAGCTTCGTCAGCAAGTTCTCGAATTTCATCTCTTAGAGCAGCTTGTGTGCTATTCATACTTTGCTGTCTTTACTTTGGTGTTTTTTTAATACCCCACATTTATTTATACACATTCTTGATGGGTGTTGCACCTTTCAAAGGTTATATCTTTGATTATTCATGAGGATGAATTGAACAGCTATTTGGGATAGAAGAATTGTTTGATTCATGCTCTATTCTTTGTGGGCGAAACCAATCTAAAAGACGCTCGCTCCTCGCTCTTGGCGTATTGCTACGACGAAAGCTCCACTAACGTCTAGCGTCTCCAAGAGTTGCCATACCGTTGGCGGCGAGTGTATCTTCCCTTCTCCCATTCGTGAGAGGCTAGCACCAAGGGAGAAGGAAGACTTTACGCTGCGCGATCGCAAATTTAAAATTCAAAATTGTTTGACTGTTCTTGATTCTAGCTAAAGAATGGAGATTTAATTATGCCTTGAGATAGTTGAAAATGCTTAATAATAGAGTTAGCGTGGGTTCTGATTAGTTCAATGACTTTGCCATCACTCTCCAAAAAAAAAGTGAATTAATCTAAAATCACTAAAGTATGAGTAATCACAACTCAGCATTGAAATCCCAGGGTGTTTAGCCAAAGGTTCGGAATAAATGGTTCTACAAAAAAGCAGTGAATTAGTCCGCATTAATGCTAGAAGAACGGATGTATTCGATATTTTCAACTTCAAGCATTACGTTGGGCCCAATCCTTATTTAGATGTCGGGGCGCTAGTATTTGATTTTACTGTAATTGAGTCTAGGGAGCCTTTGCCCATTGAAGATTATATTAGGAGCATTGGCGATCGCTATCCAAATCTTCGCGATCAAACCTACGAATCTTATGCCCATCTCTTTGCCCAAGTTGTATCCGAAGCCGGAAAGCTAGATATGGATTTACACCTTAACCACTGGAGTGTTAAGCCATATCCAAATCTCACACGAATTAGTGTCCAATCACTACATGAACGCACAACTAGAGAGGTAATTTACTTTGTTTGGGATTGGTTTGAAGCCATTACCCAAGACGAAGACTTCGCTTTTGATGAAGAACTGGTGAAGCTGCAAGATAGATTTCGCGCATCTGTATACGGTGGCCCCACGGTTTACGCCCTATTGCGAACAGCCTACGAGAAAGGTATTCCCGCTTTTTATTTGTGGGAAGAAGGATTGATGCAATATGGCTTTGGAAAAAAACACGTCCGGGGGGTAGCAACAACATTTAACTGTGATAGCCATCTAGATTCGGAGTTCACCACCCGCAAAGATGACTGTAAGGCATTTTTAAAAACATTGGGTTTTCCAGTACCTGAAGGTAGTATCGTCTTTTCCGAGAAGGAAGCCTTAGCGGCAGCAAGAGAAATTGGCTATCCAGTAGCAGTTAAGCCAGTGGTAGGTCACAAAGGAATTGGTGTAACGGCTGATGTGCAAGACTCGAAAGAACTGATATCTGCTTATAATAGGTCACTGGCAGCGATTCCCGAAAATCAGCAAACCCGAATAATTGTTGAAAAAAGCATCTCAGGATCGGATTTTCGTTTGTTGTGTGTCAATGGTCGATTCGTCGCCGCCACAGAACGCCGTCCCGCATCGGTTGTTGGTGATGGGTATTTAACGCTTGCAGAGTTAATTCGCCAAGAGAATCGCAAACCTGCACGCTTAGACACACCAACTTCGCCGATGAGTAAAATTCAAATCGATGAAGCGATGGAACTCTATCTAGAAGAACAGCGCCTATCATTAGATAGCGTGATTGAGAAGGGACGCACTGTTTATCTGCGTAAAGTCGCCAATCTTTCAGCCGGAGGAATGAGCATCGATGCAACCCCGACAGTTCATGCTGATAATATTATCTTGGCCCAAGATATTGCCCAACATTTCCAGCTAACTTGTCTGGGGATTGATGTCATTACCAAAAGTCTCGCAGATTCTTGGAAATCTAGTAACTTTGCCATTCTGGAAATTAATGCTGCACCAGGTGTTTTAATGCATCTGAAACCTTCTGTTGGTGAAAGCGTTGATGTACCTTCTCATATTTTAGAAACATTTTTTGAGTCGGGTACAGATGCCAGGATACCAATTATTACCTTTAATAAAATCTCAGTTGAAGAACTAGAAGCGACGATTGACCATATCCTTTTGCAACATCCCAACTGGATAATAGGCGCTGTTTGTCGTGATGCCGTTTTTGTGAATCGCTCGAAAAAAGTATTAAGCAAAGATTACAACAGTAATGTCCAAACTTTGCTGCGTCATCCCAAACTTGATTTGCTAATTGCCGAGTACCCTGAAGAGATCCTCGAAGAACAGGGTGTATTTTACCAGAATAGTAATATCGTAGTTTTGGATAATCCCACCGAAATTGAGATGTTACTGGTGCGCGATGTTTTTGATAATTCGACTGTGGTGATTAGAAAAGGCAACGATATTTCTATTCGTCGCAAAGGATTGATTGAAGATTATACCTTGGGTGATGATGAACCATTTACGCGCGTTTATTTGAAAGAAACTGGAGCGATTTTGGAAGTTAAATAAATAGGCGCTTCAGATTGGGGAGCAGGGGGAGCAGGGAGCATACTTCGACTGCGCTCAGTACAAGGGGAGAAGGGAGGAGAGTTTTCCCCTCAGCAAGAGCAGCACCCTGCCCCTCTGCCTCTTTCCAATACCCAGTTCAAGCTTCCAAGGGTGGAGTCAGGTAAACTAAAGAAGAAATTGCTTAATAACTTAATAAGTTTTAATAATTCTGTTATGAGTACTGATTCACCTGTTAATTCTCCCGAAAAACCTGAATCTACATTTGGGAAGCGTCTGAGAAACTTCTTAATTGTAATGGTAGCGATCGCACTCAGCGTTTCCCTCGTCTTAGGATTGCGAACTGAAACAACCACGGCTACCCTTGCCAAGTTAAGCGAGACTTCTACACCATTGGAAGTAGCAATCAGCAACGGCAAACCTTCTCTAGTAGAGTTTTATGCTGATTGGTGTACTGTCTGCCAGAAAATGGCCCCAGATATCACTCAACTAGAAACAGAGTATGCTGACAAGATGAATTTTGTCATGCTGAATGTGGATAATACCAAGTGGCTGCCGGAAATGCTGAAATATCGGGTAGATGGGATTCCCCATTTTGTATTTTTGAGTCAGCAAGGAGAAACCATAGCCCAAGCGATCGGCGATCAACCCCGAACGATTATGGCTAGCAACTTAGAAGCTTTGGTTACTGGTGCGTCTCTTCCTTATGCTCAAGCTAGCGGCAAAGTTTCCAGATTTTCAGCCCCAGTAGCACCAACGGCTAATCAAGATGACCCCCGCAGTCATGGCAGCCAAGTGGTAAATTAACGTAAGTTCGACGAACCTCTCCCTCCCAGCCTCCCTCTCCGAAACGGAAAGGGAGGAGGAACGAATTCAGCTTTTGCTCCCCTCTCCGTGTCGGAGAGGGGTTGGGGGAGAGGTCAAATAATACTTGTCGAATAGATGCAACCCGGAAGGCGTTTGCGGATGCTTGCAACTATGCCAATCAGGAATTCTTGTTAACTACTCGTTGTTGATATTCCTGCTCAGTAATCATATCAAGGGTGTTTTCTAGACGATCTACAAATACGATACCGTCGAGATGATCGTACTCGTGTTGAAAAATCCGAGCGATAAAATCGGTTAATTCTTGCTTTTGTAAGTTGCCTTGAGAGTCAGTATATTCTACTTCAATAGCTTTATAGCGAGGAATTAACCCTCTAATTCCTGGAACACTTAAACAGCCTTCCCAATCTTTAACAACTTCAGTTGAATGAGCAATGATTTTGGGATTAATCATTGCAGTAGGTTCCATTTCTGGGGCGTTGGGATACCTGGCATTAGGACGGGAAGCCACAATAAATAAACGATAAGATTCTGCTACTTGAGGTGCAGCAATTCCCACACCGTTAGCCTTGGCAACAGTGGCAATTAAGTCTTCAATTAATTTTTGGATATGCTCATCTTGAATATTCTCAACCCAAGCAGCTTTTTGGCGCAATGTTGGATTGCCTAATTGAATTATTGGCGCTAATTCAGTCATGATAAAACTCCTTTAGGTAATGGGGAATGGGGAATGGGGAATGGGAAATGGGGAATGGGAAATGGGGAATGGGGAATGGGGAATGGGAAATGGGGAATGGAGAATGGGAAATGGGGAATTTTTATAATTCCTGCCTATTGCCTATTGCCTATTGCCTATTGCCTCACTTCGACTACGCTCAGTGACCACCTGCCTCCTGCCTCCTAACATCATCCTTCACGTCTTACTGGCAAAGGTGCAGGTTGAACTCCTACTTGGACAATTTGCCCGTTACGTTCCACTTCTATTGGTAACTTAGTACCGATTTTGCTCTTTTCTACTAGCTTTTGTACATCTTCAATTTTAGTAACAGGCTGGCTATTAATGCTTTTAATCACATCGCCGACTCGTAGCCCAGCTACAGATGCAGGCGATCGCGGCACAATCTCAACCAGCAAAACGCCGTCATCTGCTGTCAGATTTAAGCGATCGCCAGCTACATTTTTTATTCTTTCTTTATTTTCTGGTGTCAATGTCACCATCTGCACACCCAAATAAGGATGATCTACCTTGCCTTTAGCAATTAATTCTTGAGCAATCCTTTGCACAGTGTTAATGGGAATCGCAAATCCTAAACCTTGAGCGCCTCGAATAATTGCTGTGTTCATTGCAATCACTTGACCACGAGCATTGAGCAATGGCCCACCAGAATTTCCAGGGTTAATCGCTGCATCCGTTTGGATATAATCAACCCGCTTGTCACTAGCACCGATGTCGCTACTAGAACGACCTGTAGCGCTAATAATCCCAGAAGTGACGGTATTATTCAAGCCTAATGGATTACCGATCGCAATTACAGCTTCTCCTGGTTGCAAAGCATCAGAGTTACCCACAGCTAAAGTTGGCAAATTATTCGCATCAATTTTGATCGTCGCCACATCAGTTACCGGGTCTTCACCCAAAACTTTACCGTCAAAAGTCCGGCCATCTTTAAGCGTGACAGTCACTCTATCAGCACCGTCTACCACATGGGAATTGGTCACAATTTGACCTGAAGAATTAATGATAAATCCAGAACCACTACCCCGTTCTACGCGTTGTCTCGGCTGTGGCGCTGCGTCTCCAAAAAACCGCCGGAAAAATGGATCGTTAAATTCGTCTGGTACGCGAGAAGTGATTGTTCGAGAAGAATCAATGCGAACTACCGCAGGCCCCACCTGTTGTACTACTTTCACTATAAAATTAGGATCTCCAGAAGAAGAGAAAATTTGCGGGGGGACAATTACCGGATTAGCCGGATTAGGTTGTGTTGTCTTTTCGGCTTGAGCCTCACTTTGTTGAGCCTCAAAGGTTTTAGCAGGTAAAAGAGAGCAGCTCCCCAGGAACATCACTGCTACCCCGTATGAAAGCATCCACAACCTATGAGGTAAACCCCTGTTTTCAATCTTTTTGGGCGCTGAGTGATGATTTGTTGTCTTCATGTGTCGTTGCTTCTCCGTATCAGTCAGTGGGTGTTAGGATCTTGCCTACTGGGTATGTCCCAAAATGGTTACAACTTAAAAGCTTATTTTAGGTCTAGCGTGTCTCAATGCTAAATTAGTGCTTTCACTTCTATTGTGACGATTAGCAGCAAAGGTGGTGGATAATGGAAATTCCCATAGATACTCTGTGGAGTCAGGTACTAGAGCGCCTAAAGCTTGAACTATCCCGACCGACCTTTGAAACTTGGATCAAAACTGCTAGTGCAGAGCGATTAGAAAATAATTGCTTGGTTATCCGCACTCCTAACCCATTTGCTCGTAATTGGTTACAGAAGTATTACATCAATACCATTGCTCATGTAGTACAAGATATTCTCGGTCATCCTGTAGGAATTTACATTACTGTTGCTCAAGGTGATGAAGTTTCTCATTTTAGTGAACGAGAGGTTTCTTGGGAATCACCAAATCCTAACAATATTTCTGAAGCTGTTGGGAATCACAATCATAAAACTACTGACTTAAATTCTAAATATGTCTTTTCGCGATTTGTAGTTGGTGCTAACAATCGTATGGCTCACGCTGCTTCTTTAGCAGTTGCAGAATCTCCGGGTAAAGAGTTTAATCCTTTATTTTTATGCGGTGGTGTAGGTTTAGGTAAAACTCATCTGATGCAAGCTATTGGTCATTATCGCTGGAAAATTTCTCCTGATTGTAAAATATTTTATGTTTCTACTGAGCAGTTTACTAATGATTTAATTACAGCGATTCGTAAGGATAGTATGCAGAGTTTCCGAGAGCATTACCGAGCCGCCGATCTTTTATTAGTTGATGATATTCAGTTTCTAGACGGAAAAGAATACACCCAAGAAGAGTTTTTTTATACTTTTAATACTTTACATGAGGCCGGTAAACAAGTTGTCATTGCTTCCGATCGTCCTCCTAACCAGATTCCTAGCTTGCAAGAACGTCTTTGTTCTCGGTTTTCTATGGGTTTAATTGCAGATATCCAAAAGCCGGATTTAGAAACTCGAATGGCAATTTTGCAAAAAAAGGCTGAGGATGAAAATATTAGTCTTCCCCGCGATGTGATTGAGTATATTGCTTCTAACTATACTTCTAATATTCGAGAATTAGAAGGAGCTTTAATTCGGGCGGTGGCTTATATTTCCATTTGGGGATTACCGATGACGGTAGAAAATATCACACCAGTTTTAGAACCGCCTAACGAAAAAATGGCAGCTACCCCAGAAGCAATTTTAAAGGTAGTGGCGGATAATTTTGATGTTTCTATAGACGACCTCAAAAGTAACTCACGACGAAGAGAGATTAGCTGGGCGCGTCAATTAGGGATGTATCTCATGCGCCAACACACGACTTTGAGTTTGCCAAGAATTGGCGAGGAGTTTGGTGGTAAAGACCATACAACGGTAATCTATAGTTGCGATAAAATTACTCAACTCCAGGAGAGCGATCGCACTTTAGCACAAACAATCCGCCAACTGAGCGATCGCATCAATATGACTAGCCGTTCTCAAAAACCATCCTGAAGATGTATTTTAAGTTTTCCACAACCAGCAGTGCGATCGCTAGCTTTGATGGCTCAATAATTACGCGAAAAGATTAAGTAACAGATAAAAATTGATTAAATCTAACTTAGATTGTGGAAAAATCTTACTTTTTGTGGATAAATCTGTGGATAACTTGAGATATTGCTGATAAAACTTAATGAAGTATAATTACTTTGTGGAAAAACTATTGTACTTTTCCACAAGTTTTCCACAAGATAAGCTTGCTTGATTTATGATTTCAACAGAAATTGTGGCAGGTTTTCCGCAATTTCCTGGCATTACTATTGCAAATACTCTACTCACTCTACCGACAACTCACCGAGTACCAAAAGCCTCAACTCTATCACTCGCTTCAAAGCTGTATCATTGGTCAAAAACGTCTCACAACCAGCAATTATTGCCGCCGCTACCTGCAATGCATCGGGTAACTGAAGGTTATAACGCACCCGAATTCTCGCAGCTTCTCGCGCAACATTAGCATTAATCTCCACAAAAACTACTTGTTCTTGTTGCAACACATCGACAAAAGCCTGCTCTAAATCCACTAACCCCAGACGTATAGCGCCCACCAAACACTCTGATAACGTTATTGCAGATGCTACTGCTGTAATGTCAGCTTCTAAGCGATCAAAAATTGGATCTACAAAATCCACAAACTGCGGATTGCGTTCTACAAAATAAATTACGGGTGCTGTATCAAGAAATAAGCGAGAAATTCCACCTAACGCATCACTAATTCTCATTCCTCTCCTCAGAACAACCGTTCTCGATGCTCATCTCCTTCCCGTCGAGTCCGCGAAACCCATTCCTGAGCATCCTCACCCAATAGCGGATAGGATGCCATACCCTTCAAATCGCTCCACTTGCGTTTTGGTTGTGCTTGAGTGATATGTTTCTTCATACGCTCCACCAAATGCCCCATTACCATCAATTGCTCCTCTGGAGTTAATTGCTCAATCTCGCTTAAAATTTTTTCAACTGAAGGACTCATCAACTTAACTCTTATCAACTGCTGTAAATTTTAGCGTCTTTAACTCTTGGATATATAGGAATCCGGTTTGATTGCTGAAATCACTTGTGTAGGTAGGCAATAGGCAAAAGGCAATAGGCAAGAGAATTTCAGAAGATTAGGGTGTACTGAATTTTTTTCACGCAATCAAATATGAGTCCTATATAGGTAATAAGTATTAATGAACTTGTTTCTAGAGACACAGCAAGACAAAAACTTCCTTTTGTCAATCAATTAAAGTACTCAAAATAGTCTTAATAAGAATGATAATTGTGCATAAGGGCAGGGGAGGCAAGCGTCACTTGCCTCCCCTGCCTCTATTTAATTATCATTATCCTGAAGGCTTTTGACAACTTACAGCAGTTTTCGATCAAACCCACCACAAAAATAAATCCCAGTATTG
This sequence comes from Nostoc sp. DedQUE02, assembly GCF_034531035.1. Lineage (NCBI taxonomy): Bacteria > Bacillati > Cyanobacteriota > Cyanophyceae > Nostocales > Nostocaceae > Nostoc > Nostoc sp. DedQUE02. Next base: position 15,352 of record NZ_JAVRBY020000082.1, read on the forward strand.
CTTTTAGTACTTTTATCTGTGGCACGTTTGATTGCAATTCGCTGTAAATTTCCTGTTGGATCTTAGCTAACTCATATTCGCACCCGACACCCCATTCATAGATCCATTTACAGAAGAAGGCTGAACAGAATTGGCTGCTAAAGGATTGGTGACTTTGGAATTGTCTACTACGCTTCGTTTTTTCTTGCTATTACTTCGTCGCGTACCACCCGCCATCTCGTATTCCTGGCTGGTTTTACCGTAACGGCTGCCAACTCCTAGTAACATTTTTTCTGACATTGTTATTACAGCCTGTTCTGCGTTCTTCACATCATCTGTGAGTTTATCAATGGAAGATAAAGCAGTGTTGTAGGCAGCAAGCTTAGATCGGAGATCGTTAATTGTTGCATTGTAAGCTTGTATAGTCAGTCCTTCGCCAAAGTCAAGTTCTACACTGATAGATTGTAAACTTTCAATTCGGCGATCGGCTTTTTCTAAAACGCTGGAGTTTCTTTTAGGACGTGCCATCATTCATCTCTCCCAGTAAACAATGGTACTGTTTTATACAAAAAATTCCTTGATTGTCATCAGAAAATATAACAAAATCAGTTGCGTAGGCGTAGCCCTTCGGCTGCGCTCAGGAACCGCCCATCGTAGAGATCGCACCTGTAAACCTATAGTTGATTTCACTTAAACTATTTTGTAATTTTAGTAATAAATAGATTTATAAGTTTATTACGACAATTGTTGCAATGATTTAAACGTTTCTTATACATAGAGGATCAATTGTTGCAAAGTATGAATGCTTTGCTGCAACTGCTTATATGTTTGCAAGAAATGCTTAAACGTTTCTTATATATCGCGCAACATTAGCTGCAATCGTTTGAGTTTTTACAAGTCTGGAGCGTAGGCGTAGCCCGCATTTCTCTACAAGATGCTCCGCGTAGCTTGCTTCCCCGGAGGGGTACGGTTGCGCGGTAATCGAGCAACTTGCACTGAGTTTCGACTACGCGGTAATCGAGCGACTTGCACTGAGCGGCGTCGAAGTGAGTCGAGATTCAACTATCGCGGCGTCGTTGGCGCAGCCTCTCCGACAGGAGAAGTGAGTCGAGATTCAGTGACCGTTGTAGACATCGCCTTTGCCAACTCTCATAAGATAGAATCGCCCCTTGAAGCCTGTTAACGTGATAAATAAAGTTCTATTGCTATTGAGGCAGATAATTTATGACAGCCAGAGAGCAACTTATTCAGGAAATTGAGCAGGTTTCAGATTCTCTAGTAGAAGAAGTGCTAAATTTCTTGCTATTTATAAAAGGTAGACAGGATCAGAAAAATTCTACATCTCATGATGAAAAAAACCAGCCAGGAGAGCAAAGCATTTTAGAGCGTATGGGAGGAGTACCTCAACATTTACTCTCTGTTGGTAATTTATCAGACCGAGACGTTCGGAGAGCGATTATTGCATCACGGATAAAGCAAAGCCACCAACAGGAATCATGACCTATTATCCTACGATTTTGGTAGATACAGGTTTGTTGGTTGCCTTTTACGACTCAGCAGATTCATATCACAATCGAGTGGTTGAGTTTTTTGCTGGATGTACCAGTCGATTGCTGACGAGTGAAGGTTGTGTCACTGAAGTGATGTGGTTATTAGCCTCTGACTGGCAGGTGCAAAACGAGTTTCTGTCCCACCTAGCAAATCACATATATGAGTGTGAATTCCTTACGTCTCAAGATTTTGCTCGGATTGCTGAACTGAATGCCCAGTACGCTGATTTGCCAGCAGATTTTTCAGATTTATCCCTCGTGGCAATTTCTGAACGCCTGAATATCGCTGCAATTGCCACACTAGATAAAGATTTTGATATTTATCGGCGCTATCGTAACCAACTGTTTACACGAGTTTTCTATCCTTAAGTAATTTTGCCAGCGATCGCCTATAAACAATAAGGAAGGATGTTACCATATCCTTCACCAGCTGAATCTGACTTATGAAATTAGTTTGCTCCCAAAGCGATCTCAGTACAAACCTCTCACTTGTTAGTCGTGCAGTACCTTCACGACCAACTCATCCAGTACTTGCCAACGTGCTGTTACAAGCGGATGCCGAAACTAACCAAGTAAGTTTAACAGCCTTCGATCTCAGTTTGGGAATCCGTACCAGTTTTAACGCAGAGGTATGGCAAAGTGGTGCGATCGCACTTCCTGCTAAATTACTTGTAGATATTACCTCTCGTCTTCCAGAAGGCGAAATTACTCTAGACGATGAATCAGCCCTGACAGGTGCAAAATCCGGTGGAGAAGGTTTAATTGTCACACTCACACCCAAGAGTGGACATTACCAAGTCCGAGCAATGGGGCCGGAAGAATTTCCTGAACTACCTGTAATTGAAAATACCGAAGTAATCCATCTCACCACCACCGCATTAATTGAGGGATTACGAGGTTCATTATTTGCTACTAGTGGTGATGAAACCAAGCAAGTACTCACGGGAGTGCATTTAACAGTTAAACAAGATACTTTAGAATTTGCAGCTACCGACGGACATCGCCTAGCAGTGGTAGAAACTAGCAACGAGCGTCCTTTAGGTGGAACTAGTCAATTAGAAGTGACAGTACCAGCTAGAGCATTACGCGAACTTCAACGAATGCTAGCTCATAGCGCCTCCTCAGATGAACCTGTAGCTTTATATTTCGATCAAGGTCAAGTTGTGTTTGCATGGCAAAATCAACGTTTGACTAGTCGCACATTAGAAGGGCAATATCCTGCATATCGACAATTAATTCCGCGCCAATTTGAGCGACAAGTAACAATTGAACGGCGACAATTTGTCAGCACTTTGGAACGGATTGCGGTGTTAGCCGATCAGAAAAATAATATTGTCAAGCTCAGTATTGACAACGAAGCTCAAGAAATTACCTTATCTTGTGAAGCTCAAGATGTGGGCAGTGGTAGAGAGTCAATGCCGGCCCAAATTTCTGGAGAAAATATTGAGATTGCTTTTAACATTAAATATTTGATGGAAGGCTTGAAAGAGTTACCATCTTCAGAAATTCAAATGCATTTAAATCAAAGCCTAACTCCAGTGATTTTTACGCCATTGAGTGGTTTGAAAATGACCTATTTAGCTATGCCAGTGCAATTGAGAAGTTAAAAATAATAGTAGTATAGGAATCCGGTTTGATTACTGAAATCACTTGGCTTAGGTAGGCAATAGGCAAGAGGCAATAGGCAATAGGCAATAGACAATAGGCAAAAGGATTTCAGAAGATTAAGGTGTACCGAATTCTTTTCAAAAATCAAATATGAATCCTATATATATTGCTTCTAAGTTGAGTTTCATACAGACCTAACCCCCAACCCCTTCCCTAGTAGGGAAGGGGAGTAAAATTCTAAAGAGAAATCAGGTGTTTTTACCGTCGGTTTAATTTCAGCAATTGGCTTTCCACCACGTATAATTACAAGAGTTTCTCCAGCTTCAATGTGCTGAAGATAGCCTAATAAGTCACGTTTTATTTCATCGACACTAATCCAGTTCATAAGAAATTTATTGGATTATTACTCTACTATAATCATCACCCTAAATAAGCCTTTTTAACTCGCTCATCACTAATCAATTCTGAGGCTGCACCTGTTAAGGTAATAGAACCAGCTTCCAAAACATAACCGCGATCGGCAATTTGTAATGCCAAATTCGCGTTTTGTTCAACTAATAGAATAGTCACACCTGTAGCACGGAGATTTTCAATAATAGAGAAGATTTCCCGGACGATCGCAGGTGCTAAACCTAAGCTAGGCTCGTCTAAAAGTAATAGCTGTGGTTTACTCATGACAGCACGAGCGATCGCTAACATTTGTTGTTCGCCACCACTGAGGGTTCCTGCTAGTTGATTGCGTCTTTGTGACAAACGCGGAAATAGCTCGAATTGGCGCTGAATATCTGCTTTTATCTCAGCTTGATTGGAGCGAATATAAGCACCCAAAAGTAAATTATCAAATACTGTTTGCCTGGCTAATACTCTACGTCCTTCTGGACAATGGGCAATACCAAGTTGGACAACTTCGTGAGTTTGGCGGCGATTAATATTATGTCCATTATAGATAATTACGCCACTCTTAGGATTAACTATTTTAGATATGGCGCGGAGCGTAGTGGTTTTACCAGCACCATTAGCACCAATTAGAGTAACTACCTCACCTTTTTGAATAATTAAATTAATCTTTTTCAAAGCTTGGATGCCGCCATAATTTACATCAAGTTCTTGAACTTCTAAAATTGTATAGTTTGGCTTACTATCGGCTTTCATCGGCGGTTTACATCCAGAAATATTGATTCAAAACCTAAAGGCGTTGCTGATTGCGGTATGAAAAATAATTTTGCGTTATTTCAAAATCCTTGTAGAGACTAGCAATTGCAACGTCTCTACATCCAAATTCGTACCTCGATTCAGCAACACCGATTCAAAACCTAAGATACATCAATCATACATTTCTTAAAACAGTGGGTAGGTGTATGCGTCGTAGACATTGCTTCAACTTCAAACCAGCGCCATGATACCGCAATCTTTATGATGTACTATTAATTACTGGTAAAGATATCAAGCGTCCAGTGGCAAAAGTAGCAGATATTGGTAGCAAGCGACTAATTAATTTAGCTCCCGATGCATGGGTAAAGTGGGTGACACAGTGTCCTGAAGTCGTGGCGAAAGAAATTCTCGGCTCTGAGTTTCATTGGATTAGCCGGGAAACAGATGTGTTAGTGAAAGCATACAGTGCTACTCACGGAGATTTTCTAGTATTAAATGAGCTACAGTTGCGTTACACGGCACAGATGCCTTTACGGATGAGAACTTATGCTGCCTTGGCACAAGAACGCTACCGATTGCCAACTTACCCAGTACTGATCAACATTTTACCGCCCCCATCCACCTTAACTATTGTCAATAGTTACGATCAGGAATTTTTGGGATTACGTGCTATCCAAGATTATCGCGTGATTAATCTGTGGGAAATCGATGCTGAAATAGTATTTGAGCAATCATTACCATCCTTGTTACCCTTTGTGCCAATCCTGCGAGGAGGGGGAGAGGTAGCAGTTGTGCAACGTGCATTACAGGCGCTACGAGATGATGCAGAGTTGAACGAGTTAGAATCATTGCTGGCATTTTTTGCTAGCTTTGTTTTAGATACGCCTTTAGTGCAACAAATCATGAGGTGGGATATGGCAGTATTGCGAGAATCGCCTTGGTATCAAGAAATTGAGCAAAGAGGTATTCAGCAGGGTGCGCGACGGCAGTTAATCCGGGTATTGGAACAACGCTTTGGCGAAATTCCTCATGAAGTGGAAATAAGGCTTGAGGGCGAGAGTGTGGAACAATTAGAAAATTTAATGGATAGCGCGATCGCTGTAAGTTCTTTAGACGAATTTGTGAGTATTTTGTTTATATAAATTTCACAGGTGCCATCGCCCAAAGCCATTGTGCTATTCTAAAACCAGGATTATCCTGCTGATGGCACTGCCTCAAATAAATATGACAAAAGTGGAAGCAGATCAAGCACAAGAAAAGTTTTCCGAACTTCTTGCCCTTCTGGAAGAAAAACAGGAACGTATTGTGATTGAATCACAAGGAAAAGTTATTGCAGCAGTCATCAGCTATGCCGACTTAAAACGATTGGAAGCATTGGAAAATGTAAGAGATGTCGCAGATTTCCAACGTGCAATAACTGAGAGTGACGGTGAATCTTATTCGGTAGAAGAAGTGATTACTGACTACAACGAACTTCATGGTACTAATTTCACAGTTAAAAATATCTTGAATGGCTGAATCTGGAGTGCTTGCTCTACGTATTACAAAATCAGCCCGGAAAGATTTAGTCGATTTGCAGCCAAAGTTTTTTAAGCAGGTGATGACTAAAATTTTGTTACTACCGGAAAATTCTAGACCTCAAGATTGTAAGCAACTTAAGGGATATTCAGGTGTTTATCGAGTTGATCAAGGTGAGTATCGTATTCTCTATACAATTTCAGAGGATGTAATCGAAGTTTTTCGAGTTGGTAAGCGCAATGATGATGAGGTGTACGAAAATTTATAATGCCATTAAAATCCCGAAATTAATTTTTTTTGTAACTCATTCTCAATCGCTTATTCATTTCCCAAATAAGCTTCAATTACAGCCGGATCATTTCTAACTATAGATGGTTCACCCAAAGCTATTAATTGACCAAAATCTAATACAGCAATGCGATCGCACAAACCCATAACCAAGGGTACATGGTGTTCTATGAGAATGATCGTCAAATTGAAGCGATCGCGGAGGCTGCGAATAAATTCACTCAATTGCTGCTTTTCATTCGGGTTCATCCCCGCCGCCGGTTCATCGAGAAGTAGAATTTGCGGTTGTAATGCCAAAGCGCGGGCAATTTCTAGCCGACGCTGATCGCCGTAAGCAAAGTTTTTGGCTTTTTCGTGGGCGCGATCGCTTAATCCCACCAAATCCAATAAATCTAAAGCTTTCTGCTTAGTCTTCAATTCTTCACTAGGTGCTGGTGGTAATCCCAAAACCCCTGTGAGCATATTACTTTTAGTGTGTAAATGTCGGGCGATTATCACATTTTCTAACGCCGATAATTCCCCAAACAAGCGGATATTTTGAAAGGTACGGGCAATACCTAAAGCCGCAATTTTATGGGGACGCAGTTGAGAAATTTCCGCACCTTGATAAATTAATTTACCGCCGGAAGGCGGAATAAAAGCAGTAATCAAATTAAACAGTGTTGTTTTGCCAGCACCATTAGGGCCAATTAGTCCAAAAATCTCATGTTTATTTACACTAAAAGATACATTATTTACCGCCACCAAACCACCAAAGCGGCGAGTCAATCCTCTTGCTTCTAAGACAATACTGCTGTTAACTGCTGGAATATTATGTGACATTTTTGCATATTATTATGAATATAAGACTTAGGCAATAACTCTCTAAAACTCTTATTCCTTTGCGCCCTTCGCGTCCTTTGCGGTTCGTTTTTTCCTTTGAAAAATATCTGGAGTAATTAGCCCTTGGGGGAAAAAGATTGTACCTATTACTATTAATAAGCCAAAAATAATTAATCTACCATCTCGCAAAAACTGTGCTAACCAATTAGGTAAACCACCAGTATCAGCGAGACTTCGCAGAATCTCTGGTAAAGCTGTAAATACCATACCTCCAACTACCGGCCCTAAAAAACTTCTCGAACCACCAATTAAAACAAAAGTTAAATATATAATACTGCTATCAAAAGTACCTTGACGAGCATTCCAAGTATTGAGGAAGTGAGCGCTAATAGCACCTACAACCCCTGCAAGTATCGCCCCTAGTGTAAACGCTAAAACTTTGTAATAAGTGGGAGCAATTCCCATTGCACCCGCAGCTAATTCATCTTCGCGAATAGCGATAAAAGCCCTTCCGACGCGGACGCGTTCTAAGCGATAAAGTAGCACCATACTAATTAATAGTAATGGCAAAGCAATCCATAAATATTCAAGTTGGGTTTGAAAAGGTTGAGGAATGCCAAAAATCCCAACAGCACCGCCTGTAATGTCTAAATTGAGGGAAATGACACGCAGAACTTCCACAAAAGCGATAGTTGCGATCGCTAAATAAATTCCTCGCAACCGTAAAGCGGGAATCCCGACTATTATACCCAATAAACCAGAAATTACACCAGCAATTAACATCTCCAATAACAACAATGGAATGGGGAATAAACCACTGCTAGAAGTTAAAAGTTTTGTAGATAAAATTGCTGCAATATATCCACCTAAAGCATAAAATCCTGGACTAGCTAAAGACAATTGTCCTGTCATTAGTGGTAAGTAGAGTGATAACCCTAATAGCGCCCCCAATACCATAGAGACAATTAAAGAAGCATAAGTAGCGAAAAAATCAGCCATTTTAATATATTTTTATATAAGTTCAATCAAACTATCGCTTTTATCAACTATTAAGCTGTTAATATTTGCTCTGCTGTCAGCGCCAGTTCAGGAAAAGTTCGTGACACAATCCGTTCTGAACCTCTAAAATGTGTGCATTCGTATTTACCCTCAGCATTTAATAGAAAAACAAACACAGCCGGAACTTTTGGATTTCCCAAATACTCTCTTAGCCCAATTGCCAAATAATCTACAATCCAATATTCTGTAATACCTAAGCGTTGATATTCATCTAATTTATCAATGTAGTCATCTTCCCAATTAGTTGATGTCACTTCTACAGCTAATTGGATGGGTTCTTCAAGTGCAGCATAAGCAGAACGATTTGAGCGCCATTTATCTTTATCTATGACACTTACATCAGGCTTGCGCCCTTGCTCTATGCCATTAGCAGTTATAGTTTTAAAGACTGCTGTGTTATTAACTACATAATTTAGGTTTTGTCGCCTAATCTCATCATTGAAACCAAACAATAGAAAATTAGCGACATCATCATGATTTCTGGTTGCACGCACTTCTACAATTTCTCCATCCACAAGTTCATATAAACCTGACTCTGGACACTGTTCTAAAAATTGGTCAAAAGTTAACTTTTTAGTGTATGTTTTCATCGCGCTACGTCTCTTTAAACTTTCTGAATAAACCGCCGTCCTAGTAAACCTTGGGGTCTAACTAATAGCATAATAAACAAAATACCAAAGGCTACTGCGTCTTTATATCCAGAGAATTCAGCAGGAACAAATGCCTCGACTAATCCAATTACTAAGCCTCCCACCACTGCACCAGGAATACTACCTAAACCACCTAAGACAATTACTGCTAAACCCCGCAAACCAAAAGCAATGCCGAAATATGGCCCTGCAATACTAACACTAGAAGCAACTAAAGTTCCTGCTAATCCTGCTAAAAAGCTGCTGATGAAGAATGTTAAGATGATAAAGCGATCGCTATTAATTCCTAACAAACTAGCTGTAGTTGGATCTTCTGCGATCGCCTGCATTGCCTTACCATATTTAGTTCGATTGATAAAATAGGTAAGAATTGCCACAATCACCACAGATACAGTAAAAATTACTACCTGAACACTGCGAATCGGAATTGGATTTTCTGGACTACCAAAGTTAATCGCAGGTGGCAGATTACCGTAAGTATTTGCCGGATATGTGTAACTTTCCGCGCCTACTAAATACTGGATTAAATTCACAATTACCACTGCTACCCCCAAGCTGGAAACAACAGTTAGTAAAGGGTCAGATCCTTGACGGCGTAGAGGTTGAAAAGCAACCCGTTCCATCACAATTCCGATCAATCCTGCCAAGGTGCTTCCTAAAATCAACGATATAGCAAAAGGTAATTTTATCGGCAAGGCTGCATTAGCTAACAAGCCATTAAATCCAAAGTTACCACCCATAAGTGCATAAGTGAAATATGCACCCAAGGTAAAAATTGCGCCATGAGCTAAATTAATGATGCCCAAAATAGAATAAACCAAGGTATATCCTAAGGCAAAAATTGCATAGACGCTGCCGATAGATAACCCGTTTAATAATTGTTGCAAAAACAGATTAATATTCATCTAACAACTATTTTAGGAATGTAAATTTACCTTGACTCCCGTCTTTTTCCATTTTGATTTGGGCAACATAGAAATCTTTTTGCACAACTTCACCTATGGGAGTAAAACCAATTTCACCCAATGGTGTATTGTATGCTCCTTCAAGTATTTGATGGTTTAATTGCGTCCGTAATTCTGCTAGCTGTAATTTGTTGACTTTGTTCTTTTTATCTAAAGATTGGAGTGCTTCGACATAAACCTGGACTGCTGCAAAAGCTTGAGCGCTAAATTGGGGTGGTTCTTTTTTATATTCGTCGGTATAAGCTTTACGAAAAGCCGCGTTAATTTCACCTGGATGTTCTGGACTGTAGGCTTGAGCAATCAGCACACCATCACAAAGTGCCTTACAAACTGGCAATAAATTCGATGTATTTAGACCATTTCCACCAACAATTAAGCCTTTATAACCAAGTTCCCGCAATTGCCTAACTAAATTACCACCATCAGCAGCCAAGCCAGAAATAATCACCAAATCTGGTTTGAGATTAATCGCATTGGTCGCTTGACTTTGAAAATCTGTATCACTAGTTTGGAACTTTTGTACAGTTACTAATTCTAGCCCTTGATCCTTAACTGTTTGTTGAAAAATTTCCGTTTCTGACTTGCTAAATGCATCATTTTGAGCATAGAAAACTGCGACCTTTTTAAGTTGGGGATTTTGCTTAAGTGCAGCTTTTACCGAATTAGGCGCGACAATGGAAACTGGTGCAGAAACACGAGCAACGTAATCACCAATTTCGGGAATATTTTTTGCAGTATTTGATGGCCCAATAATTGGCACTTTTGCACGTTCGGCAATGGGATCAGCGCCAAAGGCTTGTTGTGATAAAGTCGGGCCCACAATACCGATAACTTTATCTTTGTTAATTAGAGTTTGAAAAGCGTTAATTGCTCCGGCTTCATCACCGCTAGTATCTTGAAACACTAATTTAATTGGTGTGCCATTAACACCACCTTTACTATTGAAATACTTCTCGGCAATTTTGGCTCCAGCGACTTGTTCTTGACCTAGTAATGCCACATTACTAGTTTGGGCAACAGCAATACCGATGGGAATAGCCCCTGATAATGTACCCGTTGTTGCTGCGATATTGCTTGGAGTGTTACTTGGGGTAATATTTGGACTATTGGTTGGTGAATTTGTTACTGTGGTAGTGCCACCACCACAGCCTGTTAGTAGCAAAGCGCAAGTTGATAATAATACTGTTGTCCGAGCGATCGCGTTGTTCATCGTTGGATAATCATCTAGTTATGAGATATTCAGCAAAAGTTAATAGTAAAGTTTATAATCTGCAAACAAAATAACGCAGATTTACACTTTTGCACGAATTCTATTAAATCATTCTTATTTCACCATGCAAAGAGAAATATTCAAAGTGTTTGTAAATACAAATTATTATAATTAGTGATGATTTTATCATTCCCTGGTTTTATTTGGGAATGTGCGATCGAGTCACTCGAAAATCTTCCGCATCAGAACCTCTGTGTTCAGCAGGTAATTTTCGGTGGATTGAGTATTAAGTAAGGAATTTTAAGTCCTTTTTTGATGATCAGTTAATTCTTTGGGTTCGTAGTGACGGCAACCGTTACATGGGCCATCGGGATTGATAGCACAACGGATGTAGCCAGACCGAGCATTAAACTTGCAGCTGATGTCGCCAATCAGATAACCCACCCCTTCTAAATAGTAGCGATCGCTCTCAAAAGGTCTGGCGTTTTGCCGTCCCTGCACCACTGGAAAATTCATGGCTGCTTGTCTAAGCCGTAAGCGCGATCGCTGGGTTTTGCGGATCATCCACAGAGAAAACAAGGACGGTAAAAAACCAACGGCAATCACTAAAAGTGTCTTTAGCACCTTCTTTTTACCTCTTCTGTGCGCTGATTGATTGTCCCTGATGTTACACTCTGGTTTTACGGAAGTGCAAATCTTAGGGCAGCTTTGTCTCTTTGCAACTATAGTTGGTGGCAAAGAGGCAATGGCAGTGTGATATTTAGCAATTTTGAGGAATAAGTTCCTTCTGCCACTTCAATCAGCATAACTGTTACAACCTCAAGGGTGAGATGCCGTTGAATGTTGATAATTTTAAGATTTGTTTACTAACACCTTTTTGAATGAGCATTTTCTGTCAGCCTCAGCCCCACTCTTGGTTTTTTTGTGTAGCTGCGATGCTAATCTCTTTTTGGTTTGCTGACGAAGTTGCTGTGCTAACTGTGTGGCTTCCCTTTCGGCTCGGAATAAATCAACTCTTCGCGTTGTCAGAATAAATGAATCGTTAGACTTTTGTTTCACCCAAGGGATGCTAACTGCAAAATACTGACAAATATTTTTGCATATCTCCTTTATCAAGAGTGGGTAACGTTTTTGAGTATTCATTTTGTTAGCGATCGCTTTCAACTCTAATATCGCTGCTTCTAACTCTTCCGCCATCTGATTGATGCGTTCGACTTGTGTTATAAAACGCTCCCGTTCACTGATGATTTTTTTTTCTTGGGGTTGCAGTGGCACTATCGCAGTAGTTACAAATGTAGGCTGGAACAGCAAAATGGGCTTTTTGTCCGTGTCTGGGATTTTTTTCATACTACCTCAAGCAAGGCTAGCTGACTTTTAAAGCATTTTAGCAGTTAGTTAGTATATTTGTACTAAAATATGTCTTTTGCGTCCTTTGCGGTTCGTTTTATCATGATTTTGCGTAAGTCCTAATTGAATTCGGGCGATCGTTTGTTGAATTCGGGCAGTCGTTTGTTGAATTTGGGCAATCGTTTCTTGAATTCGGGCGATCGTTTGTTGAATTCGGGCAGTCGTTTGTTGAATTCGGGCATTAGTTTGTATAATTAGTTAAATAGTATTTATAAATAGTGCAATATTATGTAGATTAAAACAAAAAATATCTTTAAAAAAATCTAATTT
>NZ_JAVRBY020000083.1:0-24911 GCF_034531035.1 Nostoc sp. DedQUE02
TATGGGTCAGCCACTTTATATAGTACATAAATACTATAAAATAGCGATCACGCTGTGCCAGTTGCGTAAGTCCTGTATCTTGTTTCCATCCCCGTGAGGGGTAAGAGATTTAAAACTCTCCGGAAGTGTGCATATACAGTTGAGAGGGGAATTGTTTCCATCCCCGTGAGGGGTAAGAGATTTAAAACATTTGGGAGAGGAACTACTAAGGGCAACAAGAGCGATGTTTCCATCCCCGTGAGGGGTAAGAGATTTAAAACAACGATTCCTTATACGGAAACGGCGGCAACGATGAAGTTTCCATCCCCGTGAGGGGTAAGAGATTTAAAACAAAAACTCATATTAATATTAATGAGTTACCCATTAAATGTTTCCATCCCCGTGAGGGGTAAGAGATTTAAAACAAGTTCTGTTTTGACGTTCCCCTCAGCGTCGAAATAGAATTGTTTCCATCCCCGTGAGGAGTAAGAGATTTAAAACTTTTTGGTGGTATGAGCCAATGGACGAAACCCAAATATTCGCCAAGTTTCCATCCCCGTGAGGGGTAAGAGATTTAAAACCGATTGCTTTTGGAATCTTTTACCTATCCTTAGTAGGGAGGTTTCCATCCCCGTGAGGGGTAAGAGATTTAAAACCAGTTAGTCTAGTGTCCTTCAGCCCCACTGCTGAGTGTTTCCATCCCCGTGAGGGGTAAGAGATTTAAAACACTAAATGGCTTAAATAAAAAAGAAGAGCCAAAAAAGTTTCCATCCCCGTGAGGGGTAAGAGATTTAAAACACTTTCCTTCTATCGAGGAAGAAAGAGATTGGATAGCTGAAAAGTTTCCATCCCCGTGAGGGGTAAGAGATTTAAAACAAAATGGAAAGCGTCGTTGTTACCAAGCCAATGAGTTTGTTTCCATCCCCGTGAGGGGTAAGAGATTTAAAACATGGTATGACATTACAAGAAGCCTTAAAGTTGCAAGTTTCCATCCCCGTGAGGGGTAAGAGATTTAAAACCTCCTCAACAACTGGCTCCTAAACCAGCCGCAACTATTCTCCAGTTTCCATCCCCGTGAGGGGTAAGAGATTTAAAACCCTACTGTTACAGAAAGCTTACCAAATAAGGCTTACAGAAATGCAAAACTGAGGGGGGTCTATTTTATGTGTCAACAGAGCATAGTTATTGAGAATAGCTCTAGTCTCCAAGTAACTCAAACCCTTATACAGTAAGTCATCTGAGGGGGTCTACGAAACAATCAGCTTTTCAGACTTTGAACGACCCCCTCAGTTTACATTTCTTAACAAAATGGTTTCAGGAAACTAACCATTAAGTTATAGGTAAAAAATATGTATTTTATGTACTTATTAAATTTTCAAGGTGCATCTGTTGGTATAAACAATACCATAGCGACCGACTAAATGCAATCTCTTTATTAAGGTTTCCAAATCATTGGTCGATACATCTTAACCTCTCCCATCAGACAAGCTACATACTCCCGCACTTGTAACTCTAAACACCTACGAAAGCTAACCTTATATCCTGTATTTGGGTGTGTTAACTCAGATTGCAGCTTTTCTTCCCAGTGCTTAAGAAACTTTTTCAACGCATGAGATTGAAGATATACACCTCCTTTTTCGTCAGGAAGAGTAAAATCATCTTCTGTGAAAATATTCGAGTTAATCAAATAAGCAACTAAAGAATCAACTAGTTGAGCGCGAAATTCCTCCATTAAATCGCTAACTAAAGCTGGGTGATTATCGCGGGGGACGTGAAGATTACCAAAATGAGTATGCAATCCTACAGATTGGACAAACGAAAAAACATTTTGGCTGAGTAATGTATATCCTAAACTTAAAAGGCTATTAACTGGGTCAGTCGGTGGACGCTTGGTACGCTTCTCGAATTTAAACCCACCAGAGAATAAATTTCCCAATGCTTGAAAATAAACTGTCGCAGCTTTTCCTTCATACCCTCGCAAAGCATCCATACTTTCTGCGAAAGGTAATTTATCCATCAAAATATCTAAATCTTTTATTGCTTCTTTGACAAGATGATCGTCAAAATCTGGTGATTTTCTGCGATTTAGGCGCATTAATAATATTCGAGAGTTATGAATTTTAGCTGTGACAATTACTTCTGCTTGAGTGCGTGTAAACTCTGGATTTTGACAACGCTCAACCTGTAACATCAAATATTCAACCTTAGCATCACCTTCTACTTGCAACCTACCAAAATACCTCCCCTTTTGTGACAAATACATAATCGGAATCCGTCGCCGCAACGCCATACTCACTGCACCATGCGATACATTACAACAACCAAATAGCACAACATTACTGACTCGACTAACTGGAACCTTAATCCGCAATTCCCCTTGATAATAAACTTGAAATTGTTGATTTTTAACGCTCAAATAAGCACCTTGGTCGGTTATATATAAAGTAGTCATGGTTTCCTGCCAATAATGAGAAATTGATGCTCTCGGAAAATTGCTCGGCTTGTCAATACTGCAAGCTTTAGGAGGACGAGAAACTGGTTTCGCTGGTCTTGGTTTTCTGCGAAAATAAGGTGTACTCGAATCATTAATTACCCATTCCCCAGCGAGTACAGGTTTGGGTGGCGGCGGTGCATAAACTTCACCACCAGCAAAGCGATAACCCAAAAAAGTAAACTCATCCTTGGGAGTAAAAATCTGTGTCTTTTCTGGTTGTAGAGTTAAATAGACTTCTCCTAACCAAACAGTAATTTTGTCAAGGATACGGTTTGCTTCTTGCCAACTCTTACAGGCGATAACAAAATCATCCCCGTACCGCACCAAATTAATACCTTGACTGAGACATTTTCTATCAAAATTAGTCAGGTATAAATTTGCTAAAGCACCAGAAAGTCCCCCACCTTGCAATACTCCCTTGCCAAAATTGCGATATTGTCCAGCGACAATAATTCCTGACTTAAACTGTTGTTCTAGTAACTGTAATATACTTGGTTCAAGTGATAATTCCTCCAATGCCGTTAACAACAATGCCCAAGAAAGATTGTCAAAAAAATCTGCAATATCAGCTTTGATAATCCATTTTGGTTGATATTGGTAGTATCCATATAAATGTTGTACTGCTTGGTGAATGCTATGTCCAGGACGATAGGCATAGCTGCAATCAAGAAACGTATCTTCTAAGGGAAAATACAATTCATCAAGTAGTAAACGCTGGATAATTCTATCCCGCACGGTGGGGATACCAATTAACCGCTTACTGCCGTTTTTTTTGGGGATGTAAAACCCTTTAGCAGGGCTTGGAGTGTAAGTTTCGTGGTGTAGTTGATATTCGAGCTTTTGTAATTGTTCGGTAGCCATTGACTCGAATAAGTCAACAGAAATACCATCAATCCCCGCAGTCTTACTTCCCGCACGGACTTGTAGCCATGCGAAATTGAGGTGTTCTTTGGTGAACATGGTGATAAGTAAAAAAATAAACGTAAAAAGGTAAACGTAAGATTATCGACACGCTTTCAACCTGCTTATACCAATTTTTTATGAAGCTGCATACAATTCGATCCCCCTAGCCCACGCCAGTCGCTCCACTTGGGGAGACCCCAAGACCGCGCTGGCTCCCCTTAATAAGGGGGGAACCGGAAAAACATCTATCAAAGTCCCCCTTTTTAAGGGGGATTTAGGGGGATCAAGATATATGCAACTTCACATTAAATTGGTATTAGGATGATAAATCCCAAGGGCGAGTAGCGAAACTCCGTTAAAACGGACTGAAAATGTAATATGTGTTTTAAAAGGTGTCGAATGCCTTGCAGTACCTTTGACTTAATTGTTGCAGTGCCATATATGAGTTCATGTATGGGTTATTGACTCTTGTATATGAGTTCGTATATGACTTATGTAAAATACTTTTATTTTTACCTTTTTACTTATTATGAGCAGGACTCTGGTTGCATCAGATGAAGGTGTGAAGCTGGCAAGAAAAGCCTTAAAAGCCAGAAATTTAACTCAAACAGATTTTGCTATGGAGGTAGGATTAGGTTACACAACTGTTAATAATTTCCTCAACGGTAAACCGATATATCGCACAAACTTCCAAGAGATTTGTGTTTTTCTGGATTTAGACTGGCGAGATATCGCTGTATTTAGTGAAGCCGAACCCCAAGAACTCACACCCCTCGATAAGCTTTGGCAACAACTGCAATTATTAAGCTCTCCTACTGAACAAATGGGGCTAGTCTTAGTAAAAGAAGAAACACTAGGTTGGGGGAAGAATTTACCGAGTCGTTATGAAAAGTCAGTGCAGGTAGGCAGCTTTATTCGTTTTGAAGTCAACTTAGAGACTCCTGGATATTTAGTACTATTGCAAAAAGATACATCGGGACAACTATGGTGTTTTTGTCCCTCGTGTTTTGCTCCCCAGCCGCACTTAAATACAGGTAAGACAACTCTGCCTCAAGAAGGTTCGCCAATAACGTCTTTCCCAATAGAAGGCGAACCAGGTAAGGAGGAAATTATCGCAGTCCTTACCAAGGAAGTACCTGTATTAGACTGGTTACGGCAAGAGAATGATGAGGTTTTGAAACTAGAAGCAAGTCATCTTATAGAGTTACTAAAATATGTGACTGAACGCGGAGACTATCAACTTTGGTATACAGATTACATGATTACTGCACGCTAAAAAGTCTAATTTATTACACACCTGTGCAAATAGAACTCGCATCTACAAAGACAAAACCGCCTACGTGGGTTTAAAATCCTTAGTTTTGTGTAGTTAAAAATTATGAAGTAGGTTGACTTTAATAGCTTGTTTTCATACTATATATGCTGAGGTATTACTGAACCATGAAAAATCAATAAAATCTAAATCAAGTATTTCCATTTACCCTAAATCATGTGGCAAAATTGTAAATTTTTGTTACATTATGGGCATCTGAGGGGGTAAAGCAATGCCTGAAACCCTGATTATTTCGTTGACCCCCTCAGATAGCTTGCTGGGTAAGCATTTCAAGTGTCTTCAAGTTGCTACTATTGAGACATTTTCTCAATTCTTTACTCAAAAAAACAACCCCCTCAGATTGACCTATTTCAAACTCAATCTTGGTAAGGCTTTTGAAAGAGTAGGGTTTTAATTCCTTTACCCCTCACGGGGATGGAAACAACGGAATAGCTTCTTCTATGCTTGATAGAATCATAGTTTTAATTCCTTTACCCCTCACGGGGATGGAAACTTACAACTGCCCAAGTATACCAATCGAAATTTACTAGAGGTTTTAATTCCTTTACCCCTCACGGGGATGGAAACTGTATCACATCCCCATGGTCAGTGACACTTCCTATTACTTGTTTTAATTCCTTTACCCCTCACGGGGATGGAAACATGTGTTGAAAACTGAACCAAAACATACGATATTCTCGTTTTAATTCCTTTACCCCTCACGGGGATGGAAACAAGGCGATGGTGAAATCAAATTTGCGGGGACTTGTTGTGTTTTAATTCCTTTACCCCTCACGGGGATGGAAACAATAATGTTTGATAGAATACAAAAGTTATCCATAAAGTGTTTTAATTCCTTTACCCCTCACGGGGATGGAAACCACTCCAAAGATTGTACCTCCCACCAACAGAATTATCCGTTTTAATTCCTTTACCCCTCACGGGGATGGAAACCCGTCAGCATCATATTTTGACGCTTCTCTGTATAATGGTTTTAATTCCTTTACCCCTCACGGGGATGGAAACTTCAACTCTAAATTTTGCTACATCATGTTGTTGCTGGACTGGTTTTAATTCCTTTACCCCTCACGGGGATGGAAACTGTATCAAACCTGCTGGCTTCATCAAATAGAGCTAATGGTTTTAATTCCTTTACCCCTCACGGGGATGGAAACTTACTAAAGAACCCAATAGCATAGTAACCAAACCTAAGGTTTTAATTCCTTTACCCCTCACGGGGATGGAAACTGTGAGCAGTTCCAGATCCCGCTCGCAGCAGTTTTTGGTTTTAATTCCTTTACCCCTCACGGGGATGGAAACATTTAAAGTTTCGTCAATGACGATAACACATTCAAGTTTTAATTCCTTTACCCCTCACGGGGATGGAAACGCTACCACCTGCTGCGTGAGCGGGGTTAACACCAGACAAAAGTTTTAATTCCTTTACCCCTCACGGGGATGGAAACAATTCAAACAATGGTGATCCATTATAGACACCAAATAGTTTTAATTCCTTTACCCCTCACGGGGATGGAAACAGGAAGAGTATAAGACTTCCATCTACAAGCGTTAGTTTTAATTCCTTTACCCCTCACGGGGATGGAAACTTGGGCCAAACGCTGCAAAACCCACAAACATAATTGGTTTTAATTCCTTTACCCCTCACGGGGATGGAAACTAAGTCTTTGGTTTTCTTTAGTCACACTGTAAACAGTGGTTTTAATTCCTTTACCCCTCACGGGGATGGAAACTGAAACAGTTCTTAAGAGCAGATATAAGAAATCATATCTGTTTTAATTCCTTTACCCCTCACGGGGATGGAAATTGATGATGAACAATTTTAGGTAAAATAAGTAATTGATTGAAAAGTCAAAACTAAAAAATATACAAACATCTGGAACTAGCAGATGAAAAAACTCTTAAAAAAATTAAATCAACTTAACTTAAAGGTTGTGCAACTTGCTGGACAAGGAAACTTAAAGCAAGCAATAATTATTGCCAAAGAAGCTGTCAACTTAGGGTCAAGCCAGCAGCTAACAGAGCATTCAGAATATTGTGATAGTTTGAATAATTTAGCAGAATTATATCGTATACAAGGATGTTATTTAGAAGCCAATCCCTTGTATTTACAAGCCTTAACTATTAGAAAAAGTCTCTTAGGTTCAGAACATCCTGATGTTGCACAATCTTTAAATAATCTAGCAGCACTCTACCATTCACAAGGGAATTACTCACAAGCCGAAAAATATTTTTTAGAATCACTGGAACTTTGGAAAAGTATTTTTGGAACCGAACATTTTCAAATTGCAACTAATTTAAATAATCTGGCAGAGATTTATCGAGAACAAGGAAAATATCTCAAAGCTGAACAAGTACATTTAGAAGTTTTAGGAATGCGAAAACGTCTGTTTGGCGATGAACATCCAGATATTGCTCAAACTTTGACTAATTTAGGAGCGATTTACACATCTCTTGGACGCTATAAAGAAGCAGAAAAAATGCACTTAGAAACCTTGGCGATGAAAAGACGCTCGTTTGAAGAGTTACATCCTGATATTACTATTAGCCTGAATAATTTAGCCAGATTGTACGATGTTCAAGGACGTTATCAAGAAGCAGAACAACTGCATTTAGAAGTTTTAGATAGATGGAAAGAAATATTAGGTTCAGAACATCCATATATAGCATCTACCTTCAGTAATCTAGGGGGAACTTATCAAGAACAGGGGCGTTACCTAGAATCTGAGCAAAAATATCTAGAAGCCTTGGCGATGAGAAAACGCTTGCTAGGTGCTGAACATCCTGATATTGCTAGTGGCTTGGATAATTTAGCAGAACTTTATCTGATTCAAGGGCGTTATTTATCAGCTGAACAAAAGGCTCTAGAAGCTTATTCTTTGAGAAAACGACTGTTCAGTTCTGAGCAATTCGAGATTGTTGATAGCTTAAAAATCCTGGCAGTAATTTACACCTACCAAGGGCGATATTTGGAAGCTGAAAAACTATATTTAGAAGTATTCCCAATACTAGAAAGCTCATTAGGAAAAGAGCATCCCGTAATTGCCAGTACTTTAAACAATCTGGCTGGACTTTATGAAGAACAAGGGAATTATTCTCAAGCCGAACAAAAATATTTATCAGCTTTAGAAATTCAAAAAAATCTATTAGGTAATGAGCATCCTGATATTGCCTTGACTTTTAACCAGATAGCAGTTATTTATCGGTTACAAGGACGATATTCTGAATCGGAACAACTGCATCTAGAATCTTTGGCAATGACCAAAAATCTTTTAGGAGAACAACATCCATTGGTAGCAGCGATTCTGAATAATTTAGCAGCATTATATCATGCTCAATTTAAATATCAAGAAGCAGAATCATTATTTTTATCAGCCTTAGCTATTGTTAAAAGTGCCTTTGGTGACGAACACCCACAAGTAGCAAGTACGATGAATAACTTAGCGGTTATTTATGATTTTCAAGGGCGTTATCAAGAAGCAGAAGAATTCCATTTAGAAACATTGAGACTGAGAAAGTCATTACTAGGAGAAGAACACCCACAAATCGCTAATAGTCTGAATAATCTGGGAGAGTTATACTTTTCGCTGGGGCGCTATGAAGATGCACAACAGAAGTATGTAGAAACTTTGGCAATGAGAAAACGCCTGTTGGGAGATGAACATCCTGATGTTGCATTTAGCTTAAATAATCTCGCAACTGTGTTAGCTGCGACTAACCGCCCAGATGAAGCTTTATCTCATCGCATCGAAGCCAGTAACATTAATGACAAGATTATTCGTAATATATTCGCTTTTAGTTCCGAAAGCGATCGCCTGGCCTTTCTGCAAAAAATCAGAAATAACTTTGACTTGTTTCTTTCCCTAGTCTGCAACCATCTTGCTGACTCAGATAAAGCAAAACTTGCAGCCTTAAATTTTGTTCTCAAACGTAAAGCCTTAACCGCCTCAGCGCTAGCGGCTCAAAATGAAGCATTTTACAATGGCCGCTACCCGCATCTCACAGAAAAATTTCGTCAACTGCGCGATTTGAGCAATCAAATTATCCATCTGACTTTTGCAGTTCCCGAAACAGATGACTTAGCTACATACCAAGATAATTTGAGACAACTGCAAAACAGACATAACAACTTACAAAAAGAATTAGCGGCACAAGTTCCAGAAATTCAGCTATCACAGCAAACTTTCAACCGTGAGGCGATTGTCGCAGCATTACCGCCTAACTCAATTTTGGTCGAGTTTGTCCGCTTCGACTTATTCGATTTTCAAGCAATTTCGGCTAATGGAGAAACACAATGGCATCCAGCACGGTATCTAGCATTTATTTTAACAACTGGAAAACTAGATACTGTACAGATGGTAGATTTAGGCGCAGCTGATACCATCGACAGACTAATTCAATCCTTTCGCTTAGAAGCATCCGACTATACTCACCCCACATTAGCCTGGGGTAAAGGTAGTCAAACACCAAAACTACACATCAAATCATACAATTCTACAGATGCTATGCAACTAACTCAAGCACTGTTTAACCCCATCCGGGACTGTGTGAAAGATTGCAAACATCTTATCATTGCACCCGATGGTAATTTAAACTTAGTGCCATTTCAGATATTACCGATTGATGCCACAGGCTCACGTCTATTAATGGATGAATATACCATCAGTTATCTCAGTGTTGGGCGAGAAATTCTCCGTAGCAAAGTTCAGCCACCCACAGGTTTTATTTCGACACCATTAATCATTGCCGATCCTGATTTTGATTTATCGGAGACTGGGGATTGGCGATCGGAGACTGGGGACTGGGAAAAAAATTTCATGCTCGATATCCGAAGTCTTCAGTTAAGCGATCATCTCACACAAACAGGCTTGTCCCGCGCTCCAGGGACAAGGTTTTTGGGGGAAAGTGTGGCGAAAAAACTGCCCGATGCCAAATTATACTTAGGCGCAGAAGCACTAGAAACCCGCCTGACAAGTAGCAAGTGTCCCAATATCATGCTAATTGCAACTCATGGCTTATTCCAAAGCGATTCCCAGGCGCAACCAGTCACCAACAGGCGCAACCTATTAAACATGGAAGGACTGCGAACAACCAAGGTAGAAAATCCCATGTTGCGTTCTGGGCTGGCGTTAGCGGGTGCTAATACTTGGCTTGCTGGTGGGAGACTTCCTCAAGCAGCAGGTAAAGGCTTTGTTTTTGCCCAAGATATTGCCAGTTTAGATTTGTGGGCGAATGAATTGACTGTATTATCTGCCTGCGATACTGCCAGAGGAGATATTAAAATTGGCGAAGGTGTATTTGGATTGCGGCGTGCTTTTGCCGTTGCTGGAACAAAAACACTTGTGATGAGCCTGTGGAAAGTGCCTGACAAAGTAACTGCCTTACTGATGGAGCGTTTTTTTGATCACTTGCAGTCTGGCATGAGTCGGTCTGAGGCGTTACATTCTGCTCAGAATTATATACGTACAATTACATTTAAGCAATTGCGCGAATCAATTTTGGGTCTGGAAGTGCTAAAGGAACTTTTAGCGGTCAAAGAGTTATCTGTCAATACTAGAATTGATTGTCAAGAAAAAGACACACCATTAGAACATCCCTTTTACTGGGGAGCATGGATTTGTCAGGGAAATACAGATCCATTGGTTAACTAGGG
This sequence comes from Nostoc sp. DedQUE02, assembly GCF_034531035.1. NCBI lineage: Bacteria > Bacillati > Cyanobacteriota > Cyanophyceae > Nostocales > Nostocaceae > Nostoc > Nostoc sp. DedQUE02. The sequence continues at coordinate 10,360 of NZ_JAVRBY020000083.1, forward strand.
GTAAAAGTGGACAAGCTGTCATTAATCGCTACTTTTACCTCAATTACAAATATACAAGTGCAGCGATCGCTTGAGCTAAATTCACATTGAAGAGTTGCCTATCTGTTATCATCAATTCTGTTCAAGTCAGACAGAAATTATTCTCGGAGAAAAACAATGGGCAATAAATATGATGTTTATGGTGTAGGTAATGCCTTGGTAGATATAGAATACCAAGTATCTCCAGAGTTACTACAAGAGTTAAAGATTGATAAAGGTGTAATGACACTCATAAATGAAGACAGTCAAAATCATATTTTGGAAAATCTCAAAAATCTTCATTGCCATAAGAGTTGTGGAGGTTCAGCAGCAAACACAATAGTGGCAATTAGTCAACTAGGAGGAAAAGCTTTTTATTCCTGTAAAGTGGCTAATGATGAATTTGGAGACTTTTACATAGAAGATTTACTCAACTCTCAGGTAGATACCAACTTAAAAAATGGCGATCGCCAATCAGGAATTACAGGTAAATGTTTGGTGTTAGTAACTCCCGATGCAGATCGCACCATGAATACATTTTTGGGAATTACTGAAGAATTTTCTACACAAGAATTAGTAGCAGAAGCGATCGCTAATTCCAAATATGTATATATCGAAGGATATTTAGTGACTTCTCCTACAGGAAAAGAAGCAGCTATAAAGGCTAGAGAAATAGCTGAAAAAGCGGGAGTAAAAACCACCATGTCTCTATCTGATTATAACATGGTTAAATTTTTTAAAGATGGTTTATTAGACATCATTGGCTCTGGTTTAGACATTATTTTTGCTAATGAAAGTGAAGCATTAGAACTAGCAGATACACAAGATTTCCAAGTAGCTGTAGACAAACTAAAAATGCTGAGTAAGAAATTTGCCATTACTCGCGGTGCCAAGGGTTCAGTAGTATTTGATGGTCAGAAATTAATCGAAATCGCTGCACCTCAAGTAAAAGCTGTAGATACAGTGGGAGCAGGAGATATGTATGCAGGAGCTTTCCTCTATGGAATTACCCAAGGTATGAGCTATGAAGAAGCCGGAAAATTAGCATCGGCCGCAGCTTCTAAGATTGTTACATGCTATGGGCCAAGATTAAAAACTGAGGAATTAAAGGCATTAGTTACTGCTTAGAGAGTGTTTGAAAAGTTTTCAGAGGTCAAATATGCCAGCAGTATAATTGCGATCGCACTCTTCAACGCATTCAGTATTTCCCTGCTAGACTTAGGTGAGCATGGAAGGCGATGCCTTCGGCGGGCTGCGCCTACGCTGGAAATTTGGAGCGATACTTTATACCATCAAAGTTAAAGTCACGTTTTTACTGGAGATAATCACGAGCGATCGCTTTATTATGCTTATATCATGTCCGGCTGATTAGTTATATAGCAACAGCCAACGTGGTTAGGACATTAACAGATGATAAAACATTACTATAGCAATCCGGGCGTTGCTGATTGCTGTATGAAAAATAATTTTGCGTTATTTCAAAATCCTTGTAGAGACTAGCAATTGCAACGTCTCTACATCCAAATTCATACCTCGATTCAGCAACACCGCAATCCGATTTGATTTCTGTTCGCGCAGCTTGGCATAGCCATGCTTATTTGCATAGGAGGCAAGAGGCAATAGACATTGCAACAGTCAAAAAGCTTCTTTGAGTTGTACTGAATGTTTTCAGAATTCAATCTATAGGACTCATATTTGATTGCGTGAAAAAAATTCGGTACACCTTAATTTTCTGAAATCCTTTTGCCTATTGCCTTTTGCCTATTCCCTACTAAGCCAAATGATTTCAGTAATCAAACCGGATTCCTATATCATCAAACTCAAACGGAAATATTTAATCGTTTTGCCATATCTAATGCCGACATTCCAGAGAAACCTCCCTTATGATTTTCTTGCTCCTTGATGAGATTTGCGATCGCATTGTTTATGGGTGCAGACAATCCGTTCTTTTTCGCTAGAGCGACTATCTCTCCGTTGATATAATCAATTTCTGTTTCCCGACCTCGTTGCATATCTTCCCACATAGAGGAACGAGCCTGCGGATCGATTTTAATCATACTAGAAGCCACTCGAAAGAACAAAACGTTGGGAAGCTGCAAAACAATAGGGACAATACCTGGAATCATGCTGCCAGACCTGAGGGGGCGAATTCCACTCTGCTTCAACACCAGTAGTGCTTCACGCATCGTGGCAGCAATGATTTTACGGTAGAGCGGTTGTGAAAGCTCCTCGCGTAAGGGAACGCCAGATAAAGCATTGATGGAGTTATTCAGATTAAGGATCAGCTTCCCCCAAAGGATGCCTGGAAGATTTGGGTGATTTTTCGCGGCTAGCCCAGCCGATTGTAATCCTGAAAGCACAGCCTGGGAAATAGTACCTTGCTCTTCTACAAGCAAGCTACCACTGGTTCCACAATGAAAATGCGCTCTGGGATTTCGCACCACATTATAGGGAACCATTCCAGCTAGAACATGGATTTCTGGCAAGATAGACCTCAGCTTATCTGCATTACGTACCCCGTTCTGGAAACTGACGATGATTTTTCCACTTGGCAAGACCGGTTTCAAATTATGTGCTGCGGCTTCCGTTGCTAGGTTTTTCAAAGTAACCAATACAATATCTCGGTCAGCCAGAGACTCTATTTCCGTTGTATACCGGATCTGATCTGGTTGCAGACTAAAGTCTGTGCCTGTGAAATCTGTAATCCGTATACCGTTTTCTCGAATCTCTTGTGCCAGGTTTTCGCGTCCTACCAATATAGTATCGATTCCCGCACGAATCAGATGTGCGCCGATATAACAACCGATGTTCCCGGCACCCAGAATACCGAATTTGAGTGTGTTTGCTGCCATGAATGTTCTAGTGGTTCAAGTGAGTTGAGAGACTGAACTAGCAGAATTAACAATAACTAGGTTGCTGACAAAGGACTCACTAGTGCGTTAACAGATCGTGCCAAGGCACGAAGGCATTCTCTAGACCGTACAGTGCCGGGGCAAGTTCTGGATGGTGCCGACGCAGGATCGAGAGCATACTGTTTTCATTCACCCACTCGATTCCTTCACGCGTGAAAACATTGGCGTTAAAACCTTCAGCCATGAAGCGATCGCTTTTGATTCGGCGTGATGCCATCAGAATAAACACTCGAAACGCCGTATCGCTAAAGCCAAAGCCTTCGGGCGGCACCTCTGCGAACATACCGACCATCAGATCGAGTGCGTCCACATTGTCTTTGCCGTTGGTTTGACCGTAAATAGCGCGGAGTTTTTCGGGAAGCCCCTGATGTGGAGAATTTTTGAATTCGTCAAAACTCTCGATCGGTTTTAGATGGAACAACTCACGGAATCGGTTGTATCGAGGCACGCCACGTTCACGATCTCGGAGGATATCGATAGTTGCTAAATCGATAGTTTCGATGTTAACTTCCCGCTTACCGTCAGGTCTGGTTTCCCCCGGAGTTTCGTGCGTCAGATCGCGCATATAGTTCGGGTAATTGTGTAGGGTGATTGCACCGGGGTTCGCTTTTCCGAAAGAGTACCAGAGATTGTTTTGCCATTCACGCTCGGTCATTGTCGCAGGCATTTTAACCCGTTTATGACCCAGGTGGATAAGGTCTCGTTGTGCGCCGATGATTCCCTCAATCCCGTTCTTCTCTGTCAAGTCGAAGGTTTGTAAGGAATGTCCATCTTGAATGTTGAATATTTCTAACTTGTCGGGCATCAAAGGATGTAAGCGATACACCGAAACGAATTCCTCGGTTAGGGTGAAATCTACCTTGTGATGATCTACGCCGGAGTCGGGAATTCCGCTAAAGGCTTCCGTAGGGCTGATCCGTCCAAAGGTCTTGGTAAAATTCTCCGTGAACAATCCCCACCAATTCGCTTTCATCCCGATCTGCAAGGCGGGATTTTGCAAAATCGCCGGAGTCCACTCGACCGTATGGATTTTCGCGATCAACACACTGTTAATCATACGAGCTTTCGCAAACAGTTCGTCATCGGAGAAGAACGGATACAACTGAGCCAAGCGATCGCAAATCGCGTTATGTTCTTTGACGAAAAGTGCGTGCAATAATCTCAAACCCAGCCACCAGTTGCCGACAAAGCCAGAAATGGCTAGCCCTTGCGGGTCGCTCGGATCGTAAGGAATGTTCCCTTCCGCATCGATGTATAGTTTGCCTTTGGGGACAAGTTGCTTCGTGTTGGGGTCGGTTCGCAAAGTCCGGCAGGCTTGGGAATCATTTCCATATATCTGGGAAGCATCCCACCAGTGTGATTCAGCATTGACGTAGGTCGGCGGGTATTGGAGTTTGCCGTCGGGAGACTGCTGTCGCTCTCGCTCGTAATCGCGGGTTGGATCGGGACGAGTCCGCCCCACGAGCATATTCCCCTGACTCCAACTGTCTCCTTCCGGTAAGGGAACTTTGATGTTATTGGCGTGATCCGGCTCACCATGATTAAACCAGTCATGGGTTTGGAATTGAATCCATGCCGCCGCGATCAGGTTTAAGGTTGTTGCTGGAATAAACTTTTCGCGGGACAACAATTCCCGACTGATCCGCCGTGGGTTGGGAGTCAGTAAGTTTTTCTCATCGGGAAACGCGTCCTTCAAGGGGACATTTCTGCCGAACCGCGCACAGGGATGAGAATGGTTATGCAACATCGAGTCTCCCGATGGGTCGGTGGTCTTACTACCGCGTCCCATACTTGGTTTTTCGAGATCGTTGTAACAACCGTCATCGCGCCGTTTTACCAGGTCACGGGGGTGTGGCAGTGGATCTTTGCCATTGTCGATCAAACCACTGGGATTGGTAACTGGGATCTGGTCAGTTCCATGTAAGTTCTTGGCCCGTAGAACTTCTCGAAGGGCACCCATGTTGATCACGCCGAACCAAGTTGGCAGCTCGTACCACTTGAAAAATCGGTTAAGTAATGAGAACGTGCCCATATAGAGCTTGCCGGAAAGGGATTCGGCGTAAAACTGTCGCAACAAAACTCGTGCGACTAAAGCCAAGAGCGTGGCGATCGCAAAGAGATAACCTAAAACGCGGACAAGTCCATGTCCCTGGGGAATCGAGGCAACTATCCAAGCTACATACAGGATCAGATGCAACAAGCTTCGTTCCCAGCGAACAAAAGAAAAAGAATCCGAGAATGGCTCGACATGAGGCGTTTTATCCCGGAGGGAGACGGGTGGCACGGTTCCTAATCCGTTGAGTTTGCCCGGCAACCAAGCGATAACAACATCCAACGTCCACCACACAGTCAGCAAGGTATCGAAGCGCGGACTACTGAGGAGATCCGGGGAATGGAAGATTGCCCGTTTTAGCGTCTCCCAAGTCCAAACATTGGTCGCCATCCCTTGCTCTTGCAAAAGAAGCTGTATAGACCAGTACAAATGAGTAGCGTAAGCTACGTAGCTCATTGTCCAAAAAGCTCGCCACAGCGTTGTCGGCCCCTGTCGATGTTGTAAAAGAAACAGCCAGTAAGTGGGAATCAACAAAAAGATACAGACGGCGGCAGCTAAAAAGGTACGCTCGTAAGTGACATTCGAGAGCAGACGAGCGATCGTGGGTTGTTGTTGGGCGACACCAGGAGCCACGATATAGGTAACTGCCAACAATGCCAACCCTAATAGAGCAACGAGCAAAAATTGAAAGACCCACTTCGGCTTAGGCTGCACAGGTAGTGGATGATTGTTAACCATAGTTGTCTTCGATAAATCGGTTAATAGAAACGTCGATCGCTCGATTCAGAAACATCTATATTAGTGATGCGGTTCGTCATGCCAGTGTGCTTGATGTTCGCGTTGCGTATTCGTGTAGCCCACTCCAGACGTGAATAGGTCATCGTAATAAGAGAGGTCTAGGTGGTGTGCCTGTAACCAAATACCCGGCACGAACAAACCATCGGCATGGGCTGGGAAACGTCCGTGGGTTTTCAGCAGGTAACGGCAAACATCCTTGGCACACTCGATGACTTCGGGGCGATAGGGGGGGACTTCTCGAATGTAGGTGTTTTCTTGTCCGTCGCGGAAAATGCGACTGAACAACCTTTGATCGGAGTAAAGTTCGTGCTTCTGCCTAACAACCGTATCAACGGCTTCCTCCACGGTGTAATTCGGCGGGCATAAACACTTGATCAGCCAATCATCCTCGGCGGCTGATGTCGGGTCTACTCCGGGACGCAACAGACCGCAGGGGTTCGCTCTCATAGCCGGTTTCGGGGTTGCCCAACGCAACAGATCGACGGTGAATTGCTGTAGGAATGTTCTTTCTGGAATCTGCCATCGCACGTTGAGCACTCCTTGGGTTTCCGGTGAGGCGAAAGGATCTCCCAAAAGATACGGGGGGCCGATCGAGGCATGAATCCACCCGCCTAATCCCATAGCCTGTAGGCAGAGTGCTAGATTCTGCAAGAGAAAATAAGCCTCATACTCGGTTCGCATATTGCCGAGTTTGCCTAGCGGTAACTTCAAATCTTTGTTGAGTGCGAATTCGTCATCTTTAATATCTGATGGGTCTTTCATCCATTTCTGGACTCCCGCCGGTTGGTAGAAATTGCGATCGTCCACAAAGGTCGGACGGGCACGTGGGTCTTCGGTCAACACGTACATCAAGGCGTTGATGTATTGTCGGGACAGATCGACGATTGGCAACAACACCGTGCTACCCATGACGTTAGATAAAAAGCGGTTTGAGTCGAGATAGAAGGGAAAACGCCGATATTTCTCTGCTGAGAAAACTCGCTCGTCACTAATCTTAACTTTCGCCGCCTTAGCCCGCGAGATTAAAGATTCGGGAGAGAATAGAGTGTTTTCCGGTTCTGGTTCGAGGTGCTTAAGAAAGTAGGTTCCACTGTCGTTAAGCAACAAAAAGTACGTTGGCTGAGAGTTATCGGTGCTTCCCGCAGCCCGACCTGTGAAACTTAAATTGGGTGTTCCAAGAATCGGGTTTCCCTTTGGTGCGTCTTCAAATGGGCGGTCTGGAAACGTTACTCCAGTCGCGCCTGTGGCGGCGATGAGTAACGCTTCTTCTAATTCGCTTAGTGGTTGGACGCGATCAAATGGCGGACGTGGGGTATGCGATAGCGAACCAGCGTTAATTGATGGTAATCCGCAAGAAATCCGTCGGGAGCGACGATGAAAAATAGCATCTAATAAGGGGTATTGACTTGCGGACTGAAATCCTAAGTGCTCTAAGCCCATATTCCAACCTCAGTCTTACTACAAATTTTTCATAGCCCTTCATAAAGTTTAAGTAGTTAGGCAAAAAAAAAACAAGCTATCTATGTAAAGATAAATAAATACGGAGAATGCATTTACCTAAGTAAATTAAAGTATGGCAGTCGTCTCAGAGTATTTTTGACTAGTGAGCAAAATCAAACCCGATTAAATTTGAGAACATTTGTAACATCTGCGATTCAATACTGTTTTACCCCTACGGTTGCCTTAGCGGATATTTCTCCTGGTAATATTAGCGCCCTAATTCGGAATTTTACCAGTCCACAAATCATCAACATTACTTGTTCATATTTTGAGGATTTAGCCTGAATCTATCTTAGATAACTCGAAATATCTTGACTGAACGAATTCGATGCTCAACGAATATTTGGTTTGCAGAAAATTCTTTGTTTTGTTCTTTTTGTTCAGTTGTTAATTCTCAAAGTCAAACTCTGAGTGATCTGCAACGTTTTGATCGGTAAGTCTTATCTCTTATATCTCTGGCAAATGCTTAATTTTTCGTTTCACTGTGTAGCATTCCAGCACGGGCAAGACGACGTTCAGCAGGGCGTGCCAGTCCAATATAAGCAATGAGCGAAGCGATCGCAAACACTGCCATCAAGCTGCACATGGCGATCGCAGTACGTCCATCATAAAGGAAGGCAACTAGCGCACTGGCCAACGCACCACAAAACATTTGCACAAATCCCACCGTTGCGGCTGCAACTCCCGCAATCTCCGGCAATGGCTGAATAGCACCGTGTATTGCATTTGGAGATATTATCCCCAAGCAGAAGGTATTGAGTACCAGAAGCGGCATTAGCGTAATAACTTGGGCAGCACCACTTATCGATATGATCGCCAGTGCAACTGATGAGATAACAGCAGTCATCAATCCAAAAGTGAGTAATCTTGATGGAGATACGCCACGTATACTTAAACGCCCATTCAAGAATGAACCTACCATAATGCCGAAAGCGGTGGATGCGAAAAGCCAAGCATAAATTGTGATTGGCACTTTAAACACATTAATCAGTACAAGTGGCGATCCCGCAACATACGTAAACATGCACCCAAAGCTCAACGCGTTGACGAGGACGTAGCCGAGACAAATCTGGTTGCTGAGAATGCGCCTATAATTTTTTATCAGCCGAGATGGTTTGATCGCATCTTCATCATAGTTAGCTAGCGACTCATTTAGTCCGAGGGTAACAGACAGCAAGAGTAACAATCCCCCTACAGCCAGTATCCCATAGATAGTCCGCCAACCAGCGATCGCCAGCAAAAAACTGCCGATTGTAGGTGCAATCATTGGTGCTACACCCATAACAAGATTGACGTAGGAGAGTTGAGCGCGTGCTACTGGGCCGTCAAATAAATCCCGAACGATCGCTAGTGTCATCACCATACCAGCACCAGCACCAGCACCTTGGATTAAGCGCCAAGCAACGAGTGTAATAATTGATGGCGCTAAAGCACAAGCTGCACCTGCAAGTGTGAAGAGTCCACAACCGATGATTAAAATTGGTCTGCGTCCGTATCGATCTGAGAGTGGGCCGAAAAACAATTGGGCGATCGCAAAGCCAAGCATGAATAGGCTCAGTGTTAATCCGACAGCACCAGGCGATGCGTTCAACGAGATACCAATCTTTGGGAATGCTGGTAGTCCCATATCAATAGATAAAGGTGGCAGTGCAGCGATCGCCCCAAGGAGTATCGTGAAATTTAGGGAGTTAGGTTTGATTCGCATTTTTTTGGCTGATTGCACTGACGTATTAAGTAAGTAGACGCAATTAAACTGAACTATGTAAAGTTTTGTATGGGTAAAGGGAAAAGGTTAAAGGGGGAAAGGTTTTTCCCTTTACCCTTTACCCTTCTTAATATAGTTATATTTATTTCCGTCGGCTTTCTTACTGCGGGGTCGAAGGCACGACCCTAGTAGATGGAAAAACTTATGCCGGGTGGATATATTAAGCGAAATAAGCTACTAACTACAATAAGCTAGATTGCTTAATCTAGGATTATTTACTAAGTCAGTATTAACTATCCAACCATTACCAGATAACTCTCCAGGGAAACTTCTGGAAAGGTCGATTTCTACCCAAATGTAATTTTCAGATTTGTATGACTTAACTACATTACTTGTAAGCAAGTTCACAAACACGATTGTGTTTGGATAAAGTGTTGTAATAAAAGCTCCTTTTATACTTGGTTGGCGACGTATAGTTTCAGTTTGTACAACTTGCCGACATACACTGCCAATAGTAGGTTTATTCCACAGATTTTGAGCGTTGTTATTTGTCTGGCAATATCTCAGTGCAGCAGTTTGAATAAACCCTGAAGTCGGAGATTTAATTCTGACAAATTTATCTCCACTAACTGGTATATATGCTAAAGAAATCTTTGTTGCTGCCGACAATATTCTGATAGCGTTAGATGATGTTGAAGGTTCTCTGAAAATTGGAGTATTTACTTTAGTTACCCGACAACTCGACTGTGAAGAATTGGAGGGAGTCTGTGTGATTTGAGCAAATACAGGTACACCCAGAGCGAAAGTAGCAATCTTTACAAGAGTAAAAATATACAATAACTTCTGAAATTCCACGTTTTTTCCTCAATACCACTTATCAAAGACTGTACATTAGATTTGTAACTTATCAACTCTGAGGTTAAAAGAGTCTACAAAAAATATTTTTTAAATATTAGAATATCATATAATGGCTGATTACTAGTAATTAAAAACTACACCAATTCCTTAAATATGAATCAATTCAACAATAATAGTGGAAAACTTGAACAGTTTGTCAATATTGTGATGGGGATAAAAACTTTTAATCAAGCACAGTCTCCAAATACATCAATAGCTACTACACAAGAACTAGATATCAGAGCAGTTTTAGTTTATACCCTAGGGACTATCCTCCAAATATTAGTCATGATTCTCGTGTTGCTGGGAATGGAAAAATTAGTAATATTGATTGATAATAATTCTTCTCCCAATTTTTTTAGTACTTTATTGACTGGATTATTTTTTGCGTTATTAAGTATCCGTTCGCGAATTTTTTCTCTTTTAGATAATACCCGCTCTCGTCAGACATACGACCAGGTAATCAGACCAAAATGGTCTCCTCCTCCTTTAGCATTTCCGATAGTTTGGATGATAATTGCCGTTTTACGGGTAATTTCTTCTGTATTGATTTGGCAGCAAATGAATCACCAATTTTTAGTGCTGCCTTTAATTTTGTTTGTGGTACATCTGGCTTTAGGGGATACTTGGAATACGATTTTTACTGTGGAACGAAGATTAGGTGCTGCTGTACCTATAGTTATTTTAGGGCCTTGGTTATCTGCTGTAGTGGTGACGGCAATTTATTGGCAAACTAATCCTGTAGCGGGAATAATTTTATCATTTTCTTGCGTATGGCTAACTGTAGCTGCTGTATTGGTATTTAGAATTTGGCAATTAAATGGATCTGAGCCATTGTATCCTTTAAAACTAATACCTGTGCAGAAATAAATACCCAAAATTAACCTTGATATAGCAATCTGATTTGATTTCTAAACTTATTTGTTTAGGAGGCAATAGGCAAGAAGCCTTTTTGAGTTGTACTGAATTTTTTCAAAAATCAAATATGAGCCTTATATGAAAGTAGGTAAAAATATTACTTGACTTTTAAGTACCGCATTCAACATACGTAAAAAACGGTAGAGCAATTAACAATCTACCGTTTTTTAAGCTTTAATGAATTACATTGAGCAATCAAATGCAATATGCTAAAAATAGTACCTGGCAAAGCGTACTGCTTAATGATGGCAGAGCGCTAATTGCGATTAAAGAACCACAAAATTCTTTTCGGTTAGTGACAATCCAGCCGATAATTGTGCAAATTTTACCTGAGTAAACCCAGACGCGCTGCCATCTTGGTCAAAATACAGCCCACCTGTAGCGCTATTGTAGATAAATAGTTGAGTGATCGTCGTTGCAGATGTTCCAAGGGTAAACTGACTTGCCTGAAGTGGACTGACTAATAACCCACCGCCAAAACCGGCAGCCGATACCTGAATCAGGTCATTAGTGGCGTTGAAGTCATAAATGCTGTCAACACCTTCATTGTAACTATTGAAAGCAAAGGTATCATTACCAATACCACCTGTGAGAATATCATCACCATTTCCACCGTTAAGGGTGTTATTGCCTAATGCGCCACCTGCGGACAAAGTATCATTGCCATCGCCCCCAGTGAGCACATTATTGCCTAGTAAAGAGTCAACATTTAAGAGATCGTCACCAGTACCACCGTCGAGGAAGTTACCATCATAACCATATTCAGAGACATCAGAGGTGTTAGAGATATCAGAGGCGGATAGAGTATCATTGCCATCACCTCCGCTAAGGATGTTATTACCAGTAAAACCATTAACGATTAAGTAATCGTCGCCAGCGCCACCGTTGAGAGTATTATAACCTTGGAGATATTCATCATTGGAGTAAGAAGCAAACAGAGAATCATTTCCATCGCCCCCAGAGAGCAAATTATAGCCACCGAAAAAGTTAATACTGAAGTTAATACTCAAGTAATCGTCACCAGCGCCACCATTAAGTGTGTTTACACCTGTACTACCAATGAGAGTGTCATTTCCCGCATTACCCCGTAGCAGGTCGTTACCAATACCACCGTAGAGGTAGTCATTGCCTGTACCACCAATGAGGGTATTATTTCCTGCGCCACCATTAAGGGTGTTGTTACCTGAGGCATCAAAGGCACTAAGAGAATCATTGCCATCCCCACCATCGAGGAGGTTATTGCCTGTTGAATAGTCAATATTTAAGGTATCGTCACCAACGCCACCGTTGAGGGTATTCTTCCCAGAAGCGGTGAAAAATCCTCCGTCATAATCGTTGTACAGGAAGCCAGAGCCGGAGAGAGAATCATTACCATCGCCACCATCCAGTAAGTTATTGCCTGTTGAATAGTCAATATTTAAGGTATCATCACCAGTACCACCGTTGAGGGTGTTGTTGCCTGATGTGAAACTATAAAAATTTTTGTCAAATGGGTCTTCGTTGAAGTAGCCAGAACCGGAGAGAGAATCATTACCATCGTCACCATTGAGTAGGTTATTGCCTGTTGAATAGTCAATATTCAATGTATCGTCACCAGCACCACCGTTGAAGGTATTCTTCCCAGAGGCGGCGAAGAATCCTCCGTAGTAGTCGAAGGAGCCAGAGGCTGTAAGAGAATCATTGTCATCGCCACCATTGAGTAGGTTATCGCCTTTTGAATAATTAATATTAAACGTATCGTTACCAGCGCCACCGTTAAGGGTGTTATTCCCTAAAGAGAAAACAATGCCGTATCTGGTACGATCGCCAGAGGCGAATAGATAATCATTGCCATCGCCACCATTTAGTAGGTTATTGCCTTTTGAAGCTTGAACATCCAAGCTATCGTTACCAACGCCACCATCCAGTAAGTTATTGCCTGTTGAATAGATAGCCCTCAAACCATCATCACCAACACCACCGTTAAGGGTATTATTGCCTGAGGCACCAGAGAATTGGAAGTAATCGAAGCCGGAGAGAATAAGATAATCGTTGCCATCTTCACCATTTAGTAGGTTATTGCCCGTTGAATAGTCAATATTAAACGTATCGTTACCAGCACCACCATTGAGGGTGTTATTGCCTACGGCGTTAACGGCACTCAGAGAATCATTGCCATCACCACCGTTGAGCAGGTTATAGCCTAAAGAATAATCAACATTCAAACGATCATCGCCAGTACCACCAACGAGAGTATCATTTCCCGCACCACCAATGAGAGTATCATTGCCCGCACCACCAACCAGGGAGTCATTGCCCGCACCACCTCTCAAAAAGTCGTTCCCACTTTTGCCGTCAATGATGTCATCGCCCCTTTGACCATTGATGACATCATCTGAGTTGTCAAAGCCGCTAACATTATTAGAGAGATCGTTAAGAAAAGTGACTGTGTTCTTTTTGAAGATAGTGCTTTGGGTGGAGTTGGCATTGAAGACATCAAAGCTATCTGTTGTGCTAGTTTGCCCATAAAACAGGATATTGCCCACGTCTACAGTGGCTCCTGTAGATTTACTGAGGTTTTCCAGGTTTTCCAACGCAAAGTTTTGCAGGATAATTGGGCCGCCAAGCACCCCTTCAAAGGTAATTTCCAGGTTGCTGCCATTCTGGGTCAGCAGCAAATTTTGGGCAGTGAAGCCATATTCCTGGAATTCTAGAGTATCTACTTCGGCAATGGCTCCTGCTGTCGGATTTATGGCTTTACCTACGCCACGAAAATCGGTGATGATATTGGTGTCGCTACTACCGTAGTTAAAAACAAATTTATCCTTGCCGCTTCCACCAGTTAAAGTATCTTTGCCAAAGGAATTTGTGATGATATCGTTGCCTGCAAGACCCTTAATCGTGTCTGCCTCGTAAGTGCCTACTAGAGTATCGTTACCGTTGGTTCCAATGATGTTTGCCATAATTTTTACCTAGCTAAATCGATTTTTCAGTAGCTTTAGTTCTCAATCGGCTGTTTGTGCAGTTTTCAAGCGCAAAAATTCACTGAAATCTGCATACTTCATCCCTCACCTTTAAGGAACAGTAATATTTCTTGAAGGCTCACTCTTTAATATACATGGCTAAACATCGGCTAGCGATGCCGAAGTTTGTCGGGTGTACTACTGTATTTAGCAATGGTACAAACTTCTGGGGCGATCGCACCCATTGAAGCTATGCCACCTTTCTTTCAAGTCCTATCCCTACTCAATCCCTTGCGCCATTACATAAGGTGTTGGCTTAGATGTACTGTGGATGAATGTTTTGGCTTTAGTCGCCTTTGCTGTTGTGTTATTAACTATTAGTATTAGTAAGTTTCGCAGTCAGTTAAGCTAAAAGACATATCCTTTACGGGAGCGATCGCAGACTAAAACACAAGACATCTCGGTAATTCAATCTAGAGCGATCGCACTCTGGCGTAATGCCTCTTAAGATTGCACTCATTTATTGGGTAAAGCTTATGAACAACCAACCGAATCACAAAAACCTTAGTCTACAAGAAACGCCATGTCCTATCTGCGGTTTACAGAATTTTATTTGGGGCCGTACCGTTGCAGAATCACCAAGTGAGTGGGTGTATTTCCGCGCTGATGGGGCTGGGTGGGGAGAAGGTGAAAAGCTACGGGCGCGTAAATGCCTTGATTGTAGGAATGTTCAGTTGTTTAGCTAACAGTAGTCCATCTGTTTTTCAGTCCCCTTGCAGGGTAATAGGCTTTAGAAACTTGAGGATAAA
>NZ_JAVRBY020000084.1:0-24756 GCF_034531035.1 Nostoc sp. DedQUE02
AACATTTTGCTCAACGAGGGTATCCGCGCTTGGATGGCTCCTCAAGATCAACCCCACGAACAATTTGTATTCCCTGAGGAGGTATTACCACGTGGTAACGCTCTCTAATAGACCAAATATCTTAGGCGGCGCTGGACGCGACCAAGAATCCACCGGGTTTGCCTGGTGGTCTGGTAACGCCCGTTTAATCAACTTATCTGGCAAACTGCTGGGTGCTCACGTTGCCCACGCTGGTTTGATTGTATTCTGGGCTGGAGCGATGACTTTGTTTGAAGTCGCTCACTTCATTCCTGAAAAGCCCATGTATGAACAGGGTTTGATCCTGTTACCTCACCTAGCCACTCAGGGCTGGGGTGTTGGTGCTGGTGGTGAAGTCATCGACACCTTCCCCTACTTTGTTGTTGGTGTACTCCACCTAATTTCCTCAGCCGTCCTTGGCTTTGGCGGTATCTATCATGCCGTCCGTGGGCCAGAAACCTTAGAAGAATACTCTTCTTTCTTCGGTTACGACTGGAAAGACAAGAACAAGATGACCAACATCATCGGGTTCCACCTGATTATTTTGGGATTCGGTGCATTGCTGTTGGTAGCAAAGGCAATGTTCTTTGGTGGGTTGTATGACACCTGGGCACCAGGCGGTGGTGATGTTCGGATTATTACCAATCCAACATTGAACCCAGCAGTTATCTTCGGTTATGTAATCAAGTCTCCCTTCGGTGGCGAAGGCTGGATTATCAGCGTCAATAACTTGGAAGATGTAGTCGGTGGTCACATCTGGATTGCCTTTATCTTAATTTCTGGCGGTATTTTCCACATTCTTACCAAGCCTTTTGCTTGGTCACGTCGTGCATCCATCTGGTCTGGTGAAGCTTACCTCTCTTACAGCTTGGGCGCTCTGTCGTTGATGGGCTTCATTGCCTCCATCTATGTTTGGTTTAACAACACCGTTTACCCAAGCGAATTTTACGGCCCTACCGGCCCAGAAGCTTCTCAAGCTCAGGCTTTGACCTTCTTGATTCGTGACCAACGCTTGGGTGCTAACGTCGGTTCTGCCCAAGGCCCCACTGGTCTAGGTAAATACCTGATGCGCTCTCCAACTGGTGAAATCATCTTCGGTGGTGAAACCATGCGCTTCTGGGATTTCCGTGGCCCTTGGTTGGAGCCTCTACGTGGCCCCAATGGTCTTGACTTGGAAAAAATCAAGAACGATATTCAGCCTTGGCAAGCTCGTCGCGCTGCTGAATACATGACTCACGCTCCTCTGGGTTCTCTGAACTCCGTGGGTGGTGTGGCTACCGAGATCAACTCTTTCAACTATGTATCTCCTCGCGCTTGGTTGGCAACTTCTCACTTCGTACTAGGATTCTTCTTCCTAGTTGGTCACTTGTGGCACGCTGGTCGCGCACGGGCTGCGGCTGGTGGTTTTGAGAAAGGAATTAACCGTGATACTGAGCCAGTGATGTTTATGGACGACCTAGATTAGGTTGTAAAGTTTATTTCATCACTGACAACTAAATAATTTAGAAGCTCTTGCATAAAAGCAAGGGCTTTTTTTATAGGAAAATGAGTAATCGTAATCTATGAATTAAAGTGAGCGACTTCCCAAGGTAACTAATCTATGAACGATTCCAATTTTATTGATGCTTTACGATGGACATCTGAAGCTAAAGAAAAGTTACAAAATATTCCGTTTTTTGTCCGCTCTCAAGCTAAAGCCAGAATTGAACAGCTGGCTCGTGAAGCAGGGCAAGATGTTGTGACTGCTGATTTGGTAGAACAGGCTAGGCTTGAGTTTGGACAATAAATCAGGAATCAGAATACAGAAGTCAGAATTGGTAAATACTCTACCATCAAGGCATAGAGTTTTAACACGAGAAGATTCCAGTCAATTTAATTCATAATTACGAATTATTATCAGCTTCCTCCCACATTCATCGCTGCTAAAAAAGCCTTCTGACTGACATCTCTGTAAACTGTATTCAAATGCTTCATTACCACATCACTCGAAGTTGAATTTACTGCATTTTCCTCTTCCTTCGCTAGGGGGATTGCTCCTAATACATCTAATACCATTTCGCTTGTGGACGGTGCAATCACTACCAAGGATGACTCTAGTGGCTCATTGTATTGCCAGAAAGAATCAATTTTTACTGAGTATTTGTTATTAGGAATTGACTGTTGAATATCTGGCGTTTCTGTGGTAATTGGTTGAATTTTGGCACTACGTAACTGACGTAAATCGCTGATAATTTGCTCTTTGGTGCGTCCGCGTAATTGAAATAATACAAACGGGTCTTCACTGAAGCGATCGCCTAACTGATAATACAGCGCACCAATGTGTTTACAAGGATTTGCTTTATCAGGACAAGAGCATTTACTATGGACATCACCAAGGGTAAATGGAAATATTGAAAGACCATTAGCTGTGAATACTTCTTCTATATTTTGCGGCATTTCTCCTGCTAGTAATTTTGCAGCAAAAATTGCTCTTTGAGACATGGTTTCAATTACATAACCCCATTGTTCATCACTAAAAGGTTCAAGGGAAAGAGAAACTTTATAAGGTTCTACTTCACTACCTTGCACCCTAGCCAATACTTTTGCACCTTTAAATTCAATGCTCAAAACATTTCCTTGACGAGCATAATTTCTTGCACGTTCTAAACGCTTTTTAAAACGATAGGAATCTAGTAAATCTAGCCATTGTTGTGACCACCATTCTCGACTTGCTTGAAGAGTATAATTGGTCATGGTTGCTTCGCTCAAAGTAAAAGGAACTAGAGATTGAGGACTGGTTAAAAAATCCGTAGGCGCAAGCCGCCGTAGGCATTGCACTTCTTAGACGAATAAAATAATTATAACTTTACCCTAATTTTGTTCTTTACTAAGAAGTATTAGCCTTTAATCTCAACCACAGCCATCAGATCCATTAGCAATGTCTCAAGCATTTGAGAATTTTTGAGAACAGAGGTCATTTGACTGCTTTGCGCTTTAGAGCCGGAAGCACTAATCTCTGCGTTCGCAGGTTTCTTGTTTACAAACGTTATATCAGTCCGTAATAGCCTTCGGCAAGATTAACTATCAAAAGATTAATACTACATAAACAAGGTATTTTTACATAAATTTATCAGCAAATAATGTGAAGAGTATACAAAGATGTGTCTTTAAGCAAAGATATCTAAGTAAAAATGGTAGTATATGGTCAGTGTTGGGTTATTTAGATGTTCTCTATTTTCAAGCTAGATATCTATGCACAGAAGCCTACAAGGAGGGTATAAAAATATCTTTTCCGAACAACACTTGACTATTTTTTCTTCTACTAGAACTTAGACGCTCGCAAGAAACCAAATATCGAGTGTGAATTTTGGGCGTTGCTAATTCCATGTATGAAAATGATTTTGCATAATACCAGAATCCTTGTAGAGACGTAGCAGTGCTACGTCTCTACATCCAGATTCATACTTCAATTCAACAACGCCGAATTTTAGGTATTCAATTGTCAGATTTTTTAACAAAGTTGGAGATTTAATTCCCCTGTCTTTACAGGCGACAGGCTTTGATGCCTAATTAAAATCTCGGTTACAAAACGTAATTGGATTAGTGAGGCACGAGCGTCATCGCAAACTGGTTTAATCATCCTTGTTCAGTTAAATTACTGAAAAAATTGATTTAGTAGGTAAAATTTATGGCGAATATCATTGGAACCAACGGGAATGATACTTTAGTGGGCAGCGAGTCTGAGGACACGATTAAGGGTCTTGCAGGCAACGATATCATCACAGCTAACCGGGGCTACGATACCTTAACTGGTGGCGGCGGCAAGGATACATTTATTTACAATTTGGGTGACAATGCTGATACCATCACAGATTTCGGTGGCGTGGGTAAAGGAACAAACCCAACGGCAGCAGTCATTGCCGAAGTGGATACCATTAAATTTCAGGGCTATCTCTTCACTGCCCGAAATATGCTGCTCACCCAGAATGGCAGCAATCTAGAAATCACCTTTGAAGGAGCAGGGAGTGATGCCAAAGTTATCTTGCAAAACTTCAAATTAGAAAACTTGGAGAACCTGAAAGCTTCTGGTACAAGACCAGCTATTGGCAATATCCTGTTTGATGGGCAAACTAGCATCACCGACAGCTTTAATGTCCTCAATGCCAATTCCACTGATACTACTATAGGTATCAAGAACACGGTGACTTTCCTTAATGACCTCGACAACAACATTACGGGTTTAGATAACTCAGATGATGTCATTAATGGTCAAGGCGGGAATGACAAAATCGACGGCAAAAGTGGCAACGACTTGCTGCGGGGTGGTACGGGAAATGATACTCTCATTGGTGGTGCAGGGAATGATACTCTAGTTGGTGATGCGGGCGCTAACCTGCTTTCTGGTAGCGATGGCAATGATTCTCTCTCGGTCTTTAGTTCCTACAACTATGGCGATGTAATATCTGGCAATAATACCGTCAACGGTGGCGCTGGTAACGATACATTGAATGCTGAATCTTTAATAGGCAATAACCTCCTAGATGGTGGCAGTGGCAATGATTCTATCTCGGTCTTTGGTTCCTACCACTACGACGAGGTGGTGGTATTTGCCAATAACACCCTCAACGGTGGCGCTGGTAACGATCGCTTGAGTGTTGATCAATCAGAAAGCGATAACCTCCTAGATGGTGGCGATGGCAATGATTATATCTCCGCCTCTGAACGCGATGAAGGCTATGGCGATGAGGTGTCTGGTAATAACACCCTCAACGGTGGTGCTGGTGATGATAAGTTGTATGCTGAGTTTTCAACAGGCAATAACTTACTGGATGGAGGTAATGGAAATGATATTCTCTCCGTTTATGGCGCTTCTGGTAATAACACCCTTAAGGGTGGTGCTGGTAACGATTACTTGAGTGCTAGCTATATATCAAGAGGCAATAACCTCCTGGATGGTGGCGATGGCAATGATTCTCTTTTTGCCTCTGGCAACTACAGCCGCAATCCTTCTGGTGATAACACCCTTAACGGTGGTGCTGGTGACGATTACTTGAATGTTGATCAATCAGAAGGCGATAACCTGCTCTCTGGGGGCGATGGCAATGATTCTCTCTCCGGCTCTACCTATGGCCCTACCCGTGGAATATCTTCTCAGAACACCAGTGGCAATAACACCCTTAGGGGTGGTGCTGGTGACGATAACTTGAATGTTGATTATTCATCAGGCAATAATCTGCTCTCTGGAGACAATGGCAATGATTATCTATCCGCCTCTGGCTACAAGTATGATAATGTCGGCCAAGGAGGCTATCGCAGAGCGTCAGGCAATAACACCCTCAACGGTGGCGCTGGTGCCGATAACTTAATTGTTGATTATTCAACAGGCAAGAACCTACTCTCTGGGGGTGATGGCAATGATACTCTCTCCGCTTATGAGGCATTAGGCAATAATACTCTTTATGGTGGTAATGGCAATGATATTCTCATAGGTGGAAAAGGTAATGACACCCTCTATGGAAATGATGGTACTGATACCTTTGCTTTCAATAGTTACAATGGAGGTGTTGATAATCTTTATGACTTCAACGCCACTAATGAACTGATTCGGGTATCGGCTGCTGGTTTTGGTGGCGGATTATCAATAGGTTCACTTAAGACAAGTCAGTTTACCATCGGAACATCTGCAACCACTAGCACTCAGCGATTTATCTACAACAGCGCTACAGGTGGACTGTTCTTTGACCTTGATGGTAGTACATCTGGGTTTACTCAGGTAAAATTTGCACAACTAAGTGCTGGATTGTCACTAACCAAGGACAATTTTGTGATTGTTTAATCTTTATTAGCATGGCATTACTAAGCGGTACGGTCTGCGAGGTGCTATTTTTAGCATCTCGCATTCTATTTTGAGGTAAATCAAATGAAAGGGATGCAGAGTTTTGCTAAATATTGCAAGATGAGATGTAGAGTTATGTACGGTGCGATCGCTAACTTATACTGGCTCACTAGTTATCGCCATTTTATTGTTCGTCACCCTAAATGTAGAAGCCGTTCTTAGCAAGATTGAAATATTCATCATCAACATTGCAACATTGATAAGCAACATTGCAATATTTCTCATCAACATTACAATATTCCTTATCAATACTGCAATATTCGTCATCAACATTACAATATTGATAAGCTATATTGTAATATTTCTTATCAAGATTACAATATTCCTTATCAATACTGCAATATTCGTCATCAACATTACAATATTGGACATTGGGCATCCCTTTGATTTACTTCGATTATGCCCAGTAGAAATCGCTCTGCGGATATGACATGATATCAAGTCCGGGTAATTATTTATGATTCCCACACTCCACCGTAGGCATCGCAATATCTTAATAGCTTGCGACACCAAATAGTCTTTCTAGTTTTTACATGATTACGAACTTATTCCGCATCATCATCAATTATTGCACTGCGATCGAGTATTAGTAAGTTGCGAAGTTGGTCTGTATCCAGTTCAGTCAACCATTCTTCACCAGCACCTACAACTTGTTCAGCTAGTTGTTTCTTACTTTCAATCATGTCATGAATTTTTTCTTCTAAAGTGCCTGTGCAAACAAATTTATGTACTTGCACATTCCGGGTTTGACCAATCCGAAATACTCTATCTGTGGCTTGATTTTCCACGGCTGGATTCCACCATCTATCAAAATGGAATACATGATTTGCTCGTGTTAAATTTAGTCCGACTCCACCCGCTTTTAGAGAAAGAATCATAATTGGTGGCCCTTGAGGATCGTGTTGGAAACGGTCAATCATTTCCTCACGTTGTTTTTTGCTGGTGCTGCCATATAAAAAGAGTATTTCTCGTCCTAACTGTTTTTCTAAATAGGGTTTAAGTAATTTACCCCACTCAGCAAATTGTGTGAAAATTAAAGCTCTATCGCTTTCGGCTAAAACTTCTTCTAACATTTCTTCTAGCCGCAGAAGTTTGGCTGAATTATGTTGTTCTAATGTCGCTTGTTTCAAATATTGTGCTGGGTGATTGCAGATTTGTTTGAGTTTGATTAACAAAGCTAAAATCATTCCCCGGCGTTGCAATCCTTCAGCAGATTCTATCTCTACTAAAGATTGTTCTACAATTTGTTGATAAAGTGCAGCTTGTTCGCTAGTTAAACCGCAAAATACGGTCATTTCTTGCTTATCTGGTAAGTCTTGAATTATGTCGCGATCGCTTTTCAATCGCCGCAGGATAAATGGCTGGACTAATGAACGTAACTGAGTCAAAGAAGCGGTATCACCATACTTTTCAATTGGCATGGCAAATCGACGCTGGAAAAATTGCTTATTGCCTAAATAGCCAGGATTGAGAAAATCTAAAATAGACCATAGTTCTTGCAGTCTATTTTCTACGGGTGTCCCCGTCAACGCAATGCGAAATGTCGCTTCTAACTCCCGCACTGCTTTTGACTGCTTCGCCTCTGGATTTTTCACATTCTGGGCTTCATCTAAAACAATTATTTGCCAAGAGACACTTTGCAACGATTTGATATCTCGATGAAGCAGTGAGTAGCTGGTGACGATTAAATCGTGCTTTTTCACTGCTTCTAAAAACGCTTTTCCTTTTGGGCGTTTGTCACCGTGATATTGCAAAATTTTCAGACTTGGTGCAAATTTCTTAACTTCCCTTTCCCAGTTGCCTAAAACAGAAGTTGGACAAACTAACAGTGTTGGATTTTCTAGTGTATACTCTTCTTTGAGATGTAGCAGAAAAGCTATAAACTGGACGGTTTTACCGAGTCCCATGTCGTCGGCGAGACACGCACCCAAGCCCCAACGTTCTAAGAAGGACAGCCAAGCAGCACCACGTTCTTGATAAGGTCGCAACTGTCCTTTAAAGCCTGCTGGTGTGGGTAAAGATGCGATCGCTTGATTATTGCTTAACGCCCCAATCAACTCTTGCAACGCCCCAGATGCCTCAAAGCTAACCACTGGTAATTTTTCAATTACCTGGGTATCTCCTGTACTGAAACGCAAGGCATCTTCCAAGGAAAGCGCCATTTGGTCTTTGCGAGTGGTAAAAAACGTTTGGGCTGTTTTGATATCTTGGGGGCGCAATTCCACCCACTCGCCGTTAATTTCCACTAGCGGACTATTTAAAGCAACCAGTTTATCAAACTCGGCTTTGGAAATAGTCTGTCCACCAATTGCCAATTGCCATTGGAAATTCAGCAGACTTTGTAATCCTAAACGTCCCTGCTTTTTCTTTGGGGTTTCGGCTGTAATTTTCAAACCTAAACGGTTCGCCCATCCTTCACGGTTCGCCAAACTGGGAGGCAAAATTACTCCCAAACCACTGTCTTCCAACCTCCAAGCTACAGCTTTGATAAACTCATAAGCTTGGATGGGGGAGATGCGAGAAGATTGGGGATATTCGGTTTCAAAACTAGGTGCGATCGCAGGATACAATCGAGACGCTACCCCTAAACCTCGCAAAAATGTTTCTTGTGGTTGGTCAATTATCCGATTTTCATAAACTAATCTTTCAACTGGATTGTTCCAAATAGTTGCTGCATCCACTAAAAACTCTGGATTGTCAGCCGCTTGCAAAAAATACGCCAATGTCCAATCTGTTTCGCCAGACTCTGGAGAACGCAGTTGAAAACAGGTACGAAATAGAGTTTTCAGAGTTAATTGGTATTGTAGCGGCATCATCCAAGCCTTCAGTGCCGCTTCTAATCGTTCTACTTCATTTGCATCTGCATTAACTGAATCAGATGCACTAGTTAAGGCTTGCAACCACTGTCGTACCCCAGATTGTAAAGATGCGATTGTCTTAGCTTCAATTGGAGGTTGAGAACCTACCATTTCTCGCACTTGGGCATCTATCGTACTGTTGAGAAATCCCAAAAGTAATTCTTGAGGTTCTGTGGGAAAGTCTACATAAAGTAGGGATTGGGAAAACTCCTCCCCAATCCCCACTTCCTCTTGATAAGTGCGACAAACCAACGGTATATTCCCAGAAAATCTTTCTAGGCGGGTTCCATCTACAGCACTGTCTAGAAGTACTCGCCACTTAGCAGCAAATGCACCATCTGATTGTCGGTCAATTGTTGGTAAAAACTTACAACGTGAGATTAAATCTAAACTCCATCGGGCAACCTGCGACCAAAAGCGTAAATCTCCACCCAAAAAAGCATCTTCCCCTTTAGCAGCATTTAGGGGAATCGCGGCGAGAAATTTTACTGCTTGGCTGGGGTTGAGACAAAAACCCTCAACTCGCCACGGTTGCAAATATTGCGGAGAGTCTGTATTTTCCCCCAAGCTGGCAGAATGTGCAGGGAAAATCGCTGTTGTTTCTTGATCGCTACCTTCTGGGATATAAGTTGGTAGGGCAATGATTTGAGAGTGTATTGGTATGATCTCAGTGGTAGTGGCGGCTTTGCGTGTTCGCTTAGTAGTTGCGATCGCTTTGCTTGCCGCAGGCATCGCAACTTGGGGTTGCTGGATGAAGTTGGTAATTGCCATGTTCTGGGAACGCAACCACTCACTTAACTCAACTGATGTCATCGCCAATGGGTGTAGTGGTATATCTCCAGAAGCATTAGACTCGAAATTTATTCGTGGCGATCGCCAAGTTTCACCCCAAATAAATAAACAACCATTTTGACTTTTTAGTAACCAATTACAGTGTAAAATCGCCATTTGCTAATTACTTATATTTTGCCAAAACTCAATAATTAAAATTGCAACTATCTGATTTTTACATCTTTTTGAAAAGATTTTTAGTCAATATTTCCATATAATAAGTATTTCAGTAAATGTTCAGCCCAAACTTCTTAATAATGAATTTTCCCCTAATTAAAGTTTTAAAGAATGGGATGTTTGTAGAACTAGATTATATGCATCCTCAAGAGGAGGAGGTTGTAAGAGCATTACTCAATGTTGTAATTATTGAAGGTAAAACCTATCCCCAAAAGCAACCTCTATCTCAAGCAGAATTTTCAGCTTACTGGTTAAGCAAGGATGCCTTTGTTGTCAGGACATCGGTTGTAAATCCTACACACAAGCCAAAAGAAATATTAGGGGCGTTTTATTTAAAGCCAAACTTTCCCGGTCGGTGTAGCCATATTTGCAACGCTGGTTTTATTGTACAACCTGGATTACGTGGTCAGGGTTTAGGACGGTTCATGGGAGAGGCGATGCTATTGATAGCAGCAAACCTGGGCTACGAAGCAGTAATGTTTAACTTGGTCTTTGAGACTAATATACCTTCAATTACACTTTGGCAGTCGTTAGGATTTGAGATTATTGGGCGAATTCCGGGCACGGCGAAGCTAGAGAATGGACAGGTGGTAGACGCGCTAATCCTGTATCACACTTTGCGTTGAACGACTTGTTTATCTTTGTATGTAACAGAAGTCAGCCATAAGGCATAAATGTTAGGATTGCCACAGAAAGAGAATAGCGAAAGAGAAGGAAAAAAAACTGAATGGCAGAAGTTGATAAGTCAATATCCTTCGATGGAAGGGATATTCGACTGAAAGTAGGCCTACTAGCTCCCCAGGCAGGTGGGTCGGTTTTGATAGAATCAGGGGACACATCCGTTTTAGTGACGGCTACGCGATCGCAAGCCAGAGAAGGCATTGATTTTCTTCCCCTTACTGTAGATTATGAAGAAAGGCTATATGCCGCAGGTCGGATTCCTGGAGGGATCATGCGGCGAGAAGGTCGCCCACCAGAAAAAACAATTCTCACCAGCCGTCTTATAGACCGTCCCCTGCGTCCTTTGTTCCCTTCATGGTTGCGGGATGACCTGCAAATTATTGCCTTAACCCTGTCGATGGATGAGTTAGTGCCACCCGATGTGCTGGCAGTTACTGGTGCTTCCATTGCTACCCTGATGGCTCAGATTCCTTTTAATGGGCCAATGGCAGCAGTTCGCGTTGGTTTAGTGGGAGATGATTTCATTATTAACCCCACTTATGCAGAAATTGAAGCCGGAGATTTGGATCTGGTAGTAGCCGGTTCACCAGATGGCGTAATCATGGTGGAGGCAGGAGCCAATCAGTTGCCAGAGCGAGATATTATCGAGGCAATTGATTTTGGCTACGAAGCAGTGCGAGACTTAATCAAAGCGCAGCAAGATTTAGTAGCAGAACTGGGTCTAGTAATAGTGCAAGAAGCACCACCAGAAGTAGACCAGACGCTAGAAAATTATATCCGCGATCGCGCTAGCGGCCAGATTAAGAAAATCCTGTCTCAATTTACTTTCACCAAACCCGAACGCGATGCCGCTTTAGATGTAGTTAAGGATGAAATTGCCACGACGATTAAAGAACTGCCAGAAGAAGATCCAATTCGAGTTGCTGCAACTGCAAATAGCAAGGCACTTGGTAACACTTTTAAAGATATTACTAAGTACTTCATGCGGCGGCAAATCATCGAAGATGATGTTCGCGTTGATGGTCGTAAACTCGATGAAGTGCGACGTGTTTCTTGTTTAGTTGGTGTCTTACCAAAGCGAGTCCACGGTAGCGGTTTATTTAACCGAGAACTAACTCAGGTGTTATCCACTTGTACTTTAGGTACGCCTGGAGATGCCCAAAACCTCAACGATGATATGCAGCTAGACCAACATAAGCGTTATCTGCATCATTACAACTTTCCGCCTTTCTCAGTTGGGGAAACCAAGCCAATGCGTTCTCCAGGAAGGCGCGAAATTGGTCACGGGGCATTAGCAGAGCGAGCGCTATTACCTGTGCTACCCTCAAAGGAACAATTTCCCTACGTAATTCGCATCGTCTCGGAAGTACTTTCCTCCAACGGTTCTACTTCAATGGGTTCAGTCTGCGGTTCCACCCTCGCTCTGATGGATGCTGGTGTACCAATTCTCAAACCCGTTAGTGGCGCAGCAATGGGTCTGATTAAGGATGGGGACGAAGTTAGAATCCTCACCGACATTCAGGGCATTGAAGACTTTTTGGGCGACATGGACTTCAAAGTTGCCGGTACAGATACCGGAATTACCGCCTTGCAAATGGATATGAAAATCTCCGGTTTGTCTTTGGAGGTTATAGCCCAAGCCATTCACCAAGCCAAAGCAGCTCGGTTGCACATTCTAGAAAAAATGCTCGCCTGCATTGACACGCCACGGATTGAAACCTCACCTTATGCCCCACGTCTGTTAACAATCAAGATTGATTCAGACATGATTGGTCTGGTCATCGGGCCTGGAGGCAAGACTATTAAGGGCATTACAGAGGAAACTGGTGCAAAAATTGACATCGAAGATGATGGCACCGTCACAATTTCTGCTGTGGATGAGAACAAGGCCAAGAGAGCCAGAAATATCATCCAAGGCATGACTCGCAAGTTGCATGAAGGAGATGTCTATGCAGGACGCATTACTCGGATTATCCCGATAGGTGCATTTGTGGAATTTTTGCCTGGAAAAGAAGGGATGATCCACATCTCACAACTAGCTGACTACCGCGTTGGCAAAGTTGAGGATGAAGTAGCGGTGGGCGATGAAGTGATTATCAAAGTGCGCGAGATTGATAACAAGGGTCGGATTAATCTCACCCGCTTGGGTATCCACCCAGATCAAGCAGCAGCAGCAAGAGAAGCTGCGGCGGTGAATCGGTAACTCGATTTGGGATTTTAGATTAGATTAAATCTAAAATCCGCGATGCCTATCGTGAAGGCATCGCCGTATGCTTCTCTAATTAACGCTTTTTCATCACTCTCACCACAAGAAAAGAAAAAATATTCATATTTATTATTAAGATATTTAGATACCGCATCATATTCTATTTATTGGCGTTGCATATTTGCGGGATGTTTTTTAATTTTTGCGAATTCATAAACCTAATTCCTTCGCGACTTTGCATCTTCGCGGTTCAATAATTCATCCCTGTTTTATGCAACGCCGATTTATTTATATACTTAGTGTAAGAAACCCAATCAATAAATGTGAACCCGAATCACCCCACCCCCTAAAGCTGCGCTTTGTCTCCCCTGCCTTTACCAAGTGGGGTGGGGTGCAATGAATGTGGAAATCATAACTACTTATGCGGACATGAGATTGCCAATTATCCTCTAGGAATCTTGCAAGAACTGCAAAAAAACTAAAATTAAATTTTAAATATCAAGATTTTTGGACGTATACCTATTTGTGAAATAATAGTAATAGTTAGGATTATTCATCCTAATCATCTCTGCGAAAAAATCAAATAGTGTGAGAAATAAATCTGGACTTATTTATATCAGTTGGATAATCGGCATAAGTGCCTTAATCTTATTTGTTTGTAGCAGTTTACGACATCAATTATTTCAATCAAATGCTTTAGATTTAGCTCTCTTCGATCAATGGGTATATCTAGCAAGTCAAGGACTACCTACAATTTCATCATTCTCTGGCTTTCAAATGATCGGGGATCATGCAGCTTTTATCTTATATCTAATTGTGCCATTTTATAAAATCTACCCCAATGTACATTGGCTATTTGCAATCCAGGCGATCGCTTTAGCGCTAGGATGTTTACCCATATATGCCTTAAGTTTACAAGCTGGCTTATCTATAAATTATGCACGAGCAATTTCTATTTCCTACATACTCTATCCTTCTTTATTTAACACCAACTTTTTTACTGATTTCCGTCCAGAAGCAATTGCTGTCCCTGCCTTATTATGGGCAACATGGGCAGCAATTAGCAATCGAACTTGGCAATTAATTATAGCTATTGCTTTAGTCCTAAGTTGCAAAGATATTTTAAGTTTAACCGTAATTGCTTTCGGAGTCTGGTTGTGGTTTATCCAGCATCGACGTATTTATGGAATTGGTTGTATTCTCACAGGTGCGGTTTGGTACTTGTTCACTGTTGGTTATCTCGTCCCAATGATTCGAGGTGGTCAAGCAGATAGGGTTGTATTTTATAATTCTCTAGGTGATTCTCCCAAACAAATCATTTGGAATATTATTTTTAATCCTAGCTTGATTTTAGGAAAATTTTTTGCACCGGAAGCACTCTTTTATTATTTATTACTTTTATTACCAGTAATTATTGGATTACACTGGCGACAGATGACGACGATAATACCAGCTTTACCAATGTTTTTGCTGAATATTATCTCTGATTATTCAGCACAGCGAGACTTAGTTCACCATTATTCTTTAACAATTTTCCCATTTCTAATTGTTTGGTTATTGTATTCAATATGGCAGTACCAGCAAGACAAAAAAAGACGTTGGCTAAAACCGCGTTTTTTAATAGTTTGGGCTATAATTACATTTTTGGCATTGGCTAAGTATGAATTTTTTGTAACACGTTATTTATCAAGTCTGTCAAATCTTAACTCTCTGAATACAGCAGTAAGTTTGGTTAAAACCCAAGGAAGCGTTTTAACAACATCAAGAATTGCTCCTCATTTGAGCCAACGCCAAACTATTAATTTAATTAATACAGATAGTAAACCTAATGATATAAGTAGTAAAAATATTGAATATGTATTACTTGATATCCGAACTAAAAATCTGAAAAATAAACTTGGGTTCAATCCAGAGTTACCCAATCAACTCAAAAATAACCAAGGATTTAAATTAATTTATCAACAGGATGATGTCTATTTATTTAAAAAGCAGTAAGGTAGTGGTTTGGGTTAATTCTTTATCAAACTTAAATTTTGCTTTTTTAAAGTTTAATTTTAGTAGACATCTCCGTAACCTAAACAGAGTATGACGCACAGTAACAAATGAAAATAAATTTTCATTTTGGACATTTTTGTAAAAATTAATTGAAATAACACTATGAACAGTTTTCACTCTATTTATCCGCCAAAACTAGATAGTTGTAATAACCAAGTTATCTTCGATTACTTTGAAAATTCTTGGCAACTGGAAGATATGTTGTTGAAAAGCCTGGTTGGCGAAGACACATTCTATATAAATCCCGATCCTTTGAGGAATCCACTAATTTTTTATCTGGGACATTCGGCTGTTTTCTATATCAATAAATTAATTCAGGTAGGATTATTAGAAAAACGCCTCAATCCCAACTATGAAATCCTGTTTGAAATCGGAGTTGATCCAGAAATACCAGAGGAATTAAACCAAGCGATCGCTCATTTGGAATGGCCGCAAGTTGCCCAAACTTGGGAGTACCGAGAACAAGCATATTCTGTAATTTCTGAACTAATTAAAACCATCCCAATTACTCTGCCAATTCATCCCAATCATCCTCTTTGGGCTTTAATGATGGGGATGGAACACCAGCGTATTCACATTGAAACTTCTTCGATGTTAATTCGCCAACTACCAATTGAGAGAGTGAAACGTCCTCAAAATTGGCAATATGCTCCTTTTAATGGTTACACTCCTCAAAATGAAATGATAGAAGTTGCTGGTGGGGTAGTAAAACTCGGCAAAGCCTTTGACGATCCGACTTATGGATGGGATATTGATTATGGCGATCGCACTGTTGAAGTTGCACCCTTTTTCGCCAGTAAATATTTGATAACTAATGCCGATTTTCTTTATTTTGTAAAAGCTGGTGGCTACGAAAATCAAGAATATTGGGATGAAGAATCTTGGAATTGGAAAACTCGATACGGTATTCAATGCCCTAAATTTTGGTTACATGAAAATGGTAGCTACAAATATCGAGCTATGTTTGATGAAATTGACTTACCTCTAGATTGGCCTGTGGAAGTCAATCATTATGAAGCAATGGCTTATTGTCGTTGGCAAGGGAAAGATACTCGTTTAATGAGTGAAGCAGAATACCATTTAGTAACTTATGGTAATAGTTTATTAGATGATGTAGAAAATTATAACCTCAATTTAAAATTTGGCTCCCCTAGTCCAGTTGGGATGTTAGAAACAGCCAAAAGCTCTTCAGGATTGTATGATTTGCGTGGGAATGTTTGGGAATGGTTAAGTAATAACTTAAACCCGCTTCCAGGATATCAGCCTCATTTTCTGTATGAAGATAATTCTGCGATATTTTTTGATGATAAACATCAAATGATGTTAGGAGGATGTTGGATAACTAATGGTACAGAAGCTTTAAAATATTACCGCAACTGGTTCCGTCCCAATTTTTATCAGCACGCTGGCTTTCGGATTGTTCAAGATATTAAAGATTAACAGAATATGTCTCAGTCACATACTATAAGGTTACAGAGATGCCAAAGATTTTGAATTTCTGTTCTGATATCGAATTTTATCTCAAGATTGCTATTAGTTGCACGCTTGTTCAGCAGATATTCTATTTGCTTTTAAATAATATCGAGATCGACTTTATAACGCAGGTGCTGTTATACTGGTTAATTGGTTCTATCTCATTTTATAGTATTGGCATTTTCATTGAAAAAAAAATCAAAAGTAACGATGTTTTAAGAGATAAGCTAACGGCAAGAGTCAAAAAAGTCAAAAATCAAGAATTTCCTTCTTTTACTGTCAAAGGCATCATTACAGGAGAAATTAAAGCTTTTCTATCAGCATTAATAATGCTATATCTAGCTCCAGAAGTTCATAGAGGAAATAGCTTACTCCTAAACCTTGGATGGTTTTTGATGAGAATAGTTGCTGCTGATTTCTGTTTTTATGTTGCTCATCGGCTCTTACACACAAGATTCTTGCAGAAAATCCATCTTAAACATCATGAGTTTCGCGACTCATCAAGTTTTGTTGCTGGGCATAAGAGTTTTGTTGAATATATTATTGTTGCGATCGCTGACGTTTTGCCTATTTTTATATTTGGATATGACATCACTCAACTATGTGCATGGAACGTTATAGGCAATGCTTACAACCTAGAAGGTCATAGTTCTTTGTCAATAATTTTTATTCCATCAGATTTCCACGATCTTCATCACACTTGCTTTAATGGAAACTATGGCATTCAGGGATTCTGGGACAGAGTATTCAACACGCTAAATCCTCCTACTAAGAAGCCAGGAATTCTATTTCCTATGAGTTTGATAGAGTATATAACTATTAAGTCATCTATTAATAATGACATTGAAAAAATATAATTCAACTAAAAAATATACTATAGCGTATCGTAATTATACAAGGGTCTTAGGGGTCGTGACGATCCAAATACTGGGGTAAGAAACAATCAGTTTGGAGGATATGACTTCGTTGCTTTGGGCGATATCGAAGCACGTAAGGAGATTACCTGGGACTACGAAACCACTGAATATGAATCAATTGCTATCTCCCGGTGCTTGTGCAAATCTCTATCCTGTCGAGGAAAAACATTAAAATTCAAATTTCGAGAACAAATGTTGCTCGGTACTTATGGAGAGTACATTGCAGATTATCTCAAAACTCAAAGCAAATGATGTTTAGACATCTCTAGAAATTAAATATGCTGTAACCAAAACTCTTGTAGAGACGTAGCACTGCTATGTCTCTACATTCTTTTTTTTGGAGATGTCTGATGTTATTTTTTTGCTTAAGCTTTTTTCAACCAGCTAAACATAGCGCGTAAATCTTTACCAACTTCTTCAATTTTGTGTTCAGCTTCTTTACGACGCATGGCGGTAAATCCTGGTTTACCAGATTGGTTTTCCAAAACAAATTCCCGCGCAAATTGTCCAGATTGAATTTCGTTGAGAATCTTCTGCATTTCAGCTTTGGTTTGTTCGGTGACAATCCGCGGGCCACGGGTATAATCGCCATATTCAGCCGTGTTAGAAATACTGTCGCGCATTTTGGCTAAACCGCCTTCTACAACCAAGTCAACAATCAGCTTGACTTCATGCAGACATTCAAAATAAGCCAATTCTGGTTGATAACCAGCTTCTACCAAAGTTTCAAATCCGGCTTTGATTAAAGCACTCAAACCACCGCACAATACCGCTTGTTCGCCAAATAAATCGGTTTCAGTTTCTTCGCGGAAAGTAGTTTCGAGAACACCGGCGCGAGTACCACCGATACCTTTAGCGTAAGACATGGCGCGATCGCGTGCCTGACCACTGGCATCTTGATAGACTGCAAACAACGCTGGTACACCTTCACCACTTTCATAAGTCCGCCGTACCAAATGCCCCGGCCCTTTTGGTGCTACCATCACCACATCTACATTGGCTGGTGGTACAACTTGCCCAAAGTGAATATTGAACCCGTGGGCAAAAGCTAACACATTCCCTTCTTCTAGATTGGGTTCAATCTCGTTTTTGTAAATTGTTTTTTGGACTTCATCAGGTAACAAAATCATGATGAAGTCAGCAGCATTGGCCGCATCTGCAACATTTTTCACAGTTAACCCAGCTGCTTCAGCTTTTGCGACTGACTTACTACCCGGATATAGTCCCACAATCACATTCAAACCACTATCTTTGAGATTGAGAGCATGGGCATGACCTTGGGAACCATAGCCGATAATAGCAATAGTTTTTCCAGCCAAAAGGTCTAAATTGGCATCTTCGTCATAATACATCCGGGCCATAGAAGCATCTCCTGTCAGCAAGCATCGTCATTTATTGGCAGGCTTACGATTGTACCCCAAATTGAGTAACACAGATGAATTATCAATCATTCAATTTGTCTCTTTGGACTGGGCAGGGGAGCAGAGGGGCAGAGGAGCTGGGGAAAAGGTTATGGTTCGGCAAGCTCACCAACCAGGTTAAAGGGAAAAGGAATAAATTTAATCTTTCCCCTTTTCCCCTTACCCTTTTCCCTTTACCCAATGCCCAATGACAAATGACTAACCCTGTTACATAAATTGCAACAATACAGGCTTTGAGTTCTTATTCAGTAATACTAGGGTTAACTTCATCTATCTAGGGGTAGATTATGTATACTGCGACCAAATTACCGCGCACATCTGCTTTATTTATAAGTGCGTTATTGGGAGGGATGATTTTCACTAGTTGCGCCTCTTCCCAACAGACAGCAAATAAGTCTGCACCTCAATCTGCACCTCAAATTGCAGCTAATAGCGGGGTAAATCAATTAAGTGCCCGTGAAAGCAGTATTTCCCAAAATGCGGAAGCTGCACCAATAGCGCGTTCTCGTCCCCAACTGATCAAAAAGGCAGCAATCTCTTTGACTGTCAACTCTGTAGATAAGACTATTGATGCTGTTTCGCAAATTATCAATCAACAGCAAGGGGATTTAATCGGGTTGAAACAACAACAACCCAAAAACGACAACCCGCGTTATACAGCAACAATCCAATTGCGGATACCAGAGGATCGGCTAGAACCTACTTTAGAACAATTAGCTAAATTGGGCACTGTTGAGAGTCGTAATATCACTGCTGAAGATGTGGGCGATCGCCTCGTAGATTTCCAAGCTAGATTAACGAATTTGCAAAAAACTGAAGCCAATTTGCAAAAAATTATGGATCGGGCTGGTTCTGTGAGAGATGTGCTTAGTGTTTCCCAAGAACTGAGTAATGTCCGACAAACCATAGAACAAATTGATGCCCAACTGAAAAACCTCAAAAATCAAGTTGCTTATTCCACGATTACGCTGAACCTAGAAGCAGCAGTTTCTAGTACCAGCCCTCAACCTGCTTTGGGTTTGCAAGTTAAGGAAACTTGGAATAACTCTACCCATTCTTTAAGGGCATTTTCTGTTGGCTTACTGAAACTGGGTATTTGGTTAATTGTTTACAGCCCCTATTTGTTAATTTTTGTTGCTGTTGTCTATGGCTTTAGGCGTTGGCGGCGAACTCATTCACCACGTTTGACACAAACACCAGAGTCAACTATTTCTGAATAAACTCGCATAAATTCTACATTTACCTTTGATAAATCTACATAGATAAACAAAAATTGAAAGATTTCAAACTCTTATTGTCTGTACCTTTCTCTTAAACAATTTTGTTTATCCTGTAGTCTCGATTACTTTAATACTTTTTCAAATGTAAAGAGCAATACAAAATATATGATGACAATTTTGATACAAATCTGTTAAGAATAGTTACAATAGTCGGCATACACGATAATATTTCTTATGGTAAATTCACTTGACAAAAATCCACCCCATAAAGTAGTAATCGTTGGCGGTGGTTTTGGTGGACTTTATGCAGCAAAAACACTCGCCAAAGCGGCAGTAAACGTTACTCTGATTGATAAACGTAACTTTCATCTATTTCAACCCCTTTTATATCAAGTCGCCACAGGTGCGCTATCTCCTGCTGATATCTCCTCACCGTTGCGTTCTGTTCTCAGCAAGAGCAAGAATACAAAAGTGCTGCTAGGAGAGGTGAATAACATCGATCCAGAATCAAAACAAGTGATGGTAGGCAGCGAAGCAGTACCTTACGATACGTTAATTGTCGCCACAGGTGCGAAGCATTCCTACTTTGGCAAAGACAACTGGGAAGAATTTGCTCCCGGCTTGAAAACTGTAGAAGATGCGATAGAAATGCGTAGCCGAATTTTTTCGGCCTTTGAAGCCGCAGAAAAAGAAACCGATCCAGAAAAACGCCGCGCTTTGTTAACTTTTGTAATTGTGGGTGGTGGCCCGACTGGTGTAGAGTTAGCTGGTGCGATCGCCGAATTAGCAAATCAAACTCTCAAAAATGATTTCCGCAACATCGACACCTCAGAAGCCAGGATTTTGCTATTAGAAGGGCTGGATCGGATTTTGCCACCCTTTGCACCAGAGTTATCACAAGAAGCGGAGGCATCCTTGACGCGCTTGGGGGTAGTTGTGCAGACAAAAACATTGGTAACAAATATTGAAAATGATATTGTTACCCTCAAACAAGGCGATGAAGTTAAAGAAATTGCCTCAAAAACGGTATTATGGGCAGCAGGTGTAAAAGCTTCCGCAATGGGAAAAGTCCTAGCAGAACGCACAGGTGCAGAATGCGATCGCGCTGGACGAATTATCGTTGAACCTGACTTGAGTATTAAAGGACATCCGAATATTTTTGTAATTGGCGACTTAGCAAATTTTTCTCATCAAAATGGTAAACCCTTACCTGGTGTTGCACCTGTAGCCAAGCAAGAAGGTGAATATGTAGCAGAAC
Organism: Nostoc sp. DedQUE02; assembly: GCF_034531035.1. NCBI lineage: Bacteria > Bacillati > Cyanobacteriota > Cyanophyceae > Nostocales > Nostocaceae > Nostoc > Nostoc sp. DedQUE02. Next base: position 20,991 of record NZ_JAVRBY020000084.1, read on the forward strand.
TAGTCCAAAAGCGGCTTGTAGGTAACAATTTGCCACCCTTTGCTTATACCGATTATGGTAGTTTGGCAATGATTGGGCACAATTCTGCTGTAGTCGATTTCGGCTTTATGAAGCTGAAAGGTTTCGTTGCATGGCTGTTTTGGCTATTGATTCACATCTACTTCTTAATTGAATTTAACAACAAATTAGTAGTAATGATTCAGTGGGCATGGAACTATTTCACCCGTAATCGTGGAGCAAGATTGATTACAGGACAAGAATCGCTCACTGAGATTGTAATTAGCGATCGCAACAGTTATTCAGCTGAGAATAAACAGCCGGTAAATGTCTAATTGGGAAGAGGTGATAGGTGACAGGTTACAGGTGATAGGGAATAATTTGTACCCTGTAACCTTTACCCTATTCCCTTCTTCACTCCCCATAACAAAGTTATCGCCCTCATAAATTAGCAGTAAGCTATTTGAGGGCGTTTTTTCATAATCTACATAATGGCGACTATTAACGACAACTACCTGAAGCTGAAAGCGGGTTATCTGTTTCCAGAAATTGCTCGGCGGGTGAATGCCTTTGCCGAAGCGAACAGTGATGCTAAAATTATTCGGCTGGGCATTGGCGATGTTACCGAACCTCTACCGGAGGCTTGCCGCACAGCGATGATTAAAGCTGTGGAAGAAATGGGCGATCGCACCACCTTTAAAGGCTACGGCCCTGAGCAAGGCTACGCTTGGTTACGCGAGAAAATTGCTACTCAAGATTTCCAAGCACGAGGAGCCGACATAGATGCTTCCGAAATCTTTATCTCCGATGGTTCCAAGTGCGACACTGGCAATATTCTAGAAATCTTTGGTCATAACAACACTATAGCCGTTACTGACCCAGTTTACCCTGTGTATGTAGACACTAACGTGATGGTGGGAAATACTGGGGATGCCAACGATAAAGGCGAATTTGAGGGTTTAGTTTATCTACCAATTACAGCTGATAATAACTTCACCGCCGAGATTCCCTCAAAGAAAGTCGATTTAATTTATCTCTGCTTTCCCAATAACCCCACTGGCGCAACTGCTACTAAGGAATATCTCAAAGCATGGGTGGACTATGCCAAAGCGAATAACTCGATTATTTTCTTTGATGCAGCCTACGAAGCTTATATTACCGATCCGTCGCTTCCGCACTCAATTTATGAAATTGAAGGTGCAAGAGAAGTTGCGATCGAATTTCGGTCTTTTTCCAAGAATGCAGGTTTTACAGGAACCCGTTGTGCGTTAACCGTTGTACCAAAGACACTCACAGCAAAAGCCGCCAATGGTTCCGATGTCGAACTATGGAAACTCTGGAATCGTCGCCAGTCTACCAAATTCAACGGTGTTTCTTACATCGTCCAACGGGGAGCCGAAGCGGTTTACTCCGAAGAAGGACAAGCACAAATCAAAGGATTGGTGAGTTTCTATCTCGAAAACGCCAAAATTATCCACGAGAAACTCACAGCCGCTGGATTATCAGTTTATGGAGGCGTGAATGCACCTTACGTTTGGGTGAAAACTCCTAATGGTTTATCCAGTTGGGAATTCTTTGATAAGTTGCTGCAAACTGTCAACGTTGTGGGGACACCTGGTTCTGGCTTTGGTGCTGCGGGTGAGGGTTACTTCCGCATATCAGCGTTTAACAGCCGGGAGAATGTCGAAGAGGCGATGAAGCGGATTGCTGAGAAGTTTAAAGTGTAGAGCGATCGCTTTTAGCCACTTTTGTTAAACTCATTCTATTAATCTGAAGGTTACGGTGGGCTGTATTATCCACCGCAACCTGATAGATTTTGAATTTTGAATACTTCGACAAGCTCAGTACAAGTTTTGAATTTTGAATTGGAGCGAAGCGACGTGACTGCTGCTATCCCCGTTTTAAAAGCTGTTAGCCAGATGCAGTTAGCGCCTGGTAGCATAGTGACAATTCCAGATGTTAGCTGGGAAGAATTTGAATCTATTTTACAAGAATTGGGAGAAAAAAGAACTACCCGAATTGCCTACAGCCAGGGTACTTTAGAAATTATGGCTCCTTTACCAGAACATGAAATACCCAAAGATTTAATTTCTGATATTGTCAAAATATTGCTGAAGGCTAAAGATATCAGATATCAACCTTTTGGTTCCACCACCTTTAAACGACAAGGTGTTGCAGGAGTTGAACCTGATGCTTGCTTTTATATTCAGAATTATCAGCAAATGATTGGTCGTCGCCGCTTACAACCTGATGATCCGCCGCCTGATTTAGCAATTGAAACTGATGTCACATCAAAAACTACTCTTGATGCTTATGAAGCCATTGGAGTTCCAGAACTATGGGTTTACGATAGTGGAAACCTTTCTATTTATTTACTGAGAGATGGGAAATACATAAAATCTGATACTAGTCCTAATTTTGAGGATATAGCGATTACTGAAATTATCCCTGCTGCCGTAGAACGTAGTTGGCAAGTAGGAAGTTTTCAAGCTTTAGAAGAATTGGAAGCGAAGATTTAGGAAATGATCGAGTAATTCGGTGCAAACTTACTTCACGGCAAAGTATATAAACACATTATACGTTAGTGGGACTTAAACTTCGATTTTGTAGAAAGTGTGATGTCTACAAAAAGCCGCTTTGTATCTATACATTTCGATAAAAATTAGATAAATAGCAGGTTATGTGGAAGTATGTAATTCCTTGATAGGAAGATAAGGAGAAATATCTCTCAAATTCAAAAGTTCAGGTTCAAACGCGCAAGCTATCTGCCAAAATTTAATAGCAGGTACTTCAATTAATGCTATTATATGTTCAAGATTCAGAAACATAGTGCTACCTTCCTCATCATACTCTTGTATAAATCTTGTACCTTGATGTGCTTCAGGATATATACTTGGATCTCCAGCAATATTTCGCAAAGTTTCTAAGTTTGAATAAAGCTCTTCATCTAAATAATGAGATGTTTGAGTTCCATCGAGCCAGTAGACTTTAAGGTAGCTAAATTCTTCCCATGAATCACAGTTATCATATTTTGCTTGTAACTCCTTTTCAATAGACTGAATTACCTTAACTAAAGTCTCAGAAATATTAAATGTTGCAGCAATATCTTCAACAGTTGCATTTGGCTCATCAAGAATATCCCAATCAGTCAATACTCGATAAATTTCAGGATGGTAGAATATAGGAGATTCTTCTTTAGCATCAGTATATAAATCACATATTTTTAAAGCTTTTAAATTAACAAAAATTATATAGTTATTCATTGTCTCAATATCCATCCACTGAAACTGATGGACTGGCTCATCTTCTGGTTTTTGTAAATACCAATAAACAGACTTAGCTGCCTGCTTATCAATTGGATAATCAAGTTCTTCTTGAAGCCCTTGGAGTTTAAATTTTATACCTCCAAAATGATAAATTATATCTATATCTGATTTAGCAAAAAATGAGCCAGGATAACCAGAACGCTTTTGTTTAGAAACTCCTATAATTTCGTCAATTGAGCAATTAAGAATAATTGCGAGGTCTTTCAGTGCCGCAGGGGGAATTTCCATTTTACCTTTTTCCCAAAGCTGAATCGTCTCTTGTGTTATTTTGAGCATTTCAGCTAAAGAAGCGTGAGATAAGTTTCGCTCTTTGAGTATTTGCTTTAGCTTATTCATGTATAAATTTTATCACTAAATATTTTTTGAGTTCAGGACTTACGCAACTGTCACAAGCAATGGCGCGGTGTAGCCGCGCCGCGCGCCAAGCAACTACACGATAAACA
>NZ_JAVRBY020000085.1:0-24224 GCF_034531035.1 Nostoc sp. DedQUE02
GTTATTTTTGCGGTCTGACTTCAGTTCTGTATTTTACTGGCTATATTGCCCCTTTCTTAATTCCCTACCCTTGAAAGAGCAGGGGAGCAGGGGGAGAAATACTACATACATATGATTGCAAATTGGTATCAAGAAGGCTCTTTGAGTTGTAGGACTTACGCAAAAACTCTCTGAAACTCCTATTTTTCCGTGCCCTCTGCGTTCTCTGGGTTCGATTTTCTTTTACATAAAGTATAAAACTACAGGTTTTAAAATCTCTAAATCTATAGTTAGCTAGCATTTACGCGGTTTATGCAAAGCAGCCGAATACTCAGCCATTCCCACTTCTGCCAATTACAGTTGCAATTGCCTTGACTAACTCCTCTGGTTCAACGGGTTTGGACAGATGCTTTTGAAACCCTGATTTGAGTGCTTGTTGCTGATTGATTTCTCCTGCATAAGCAGTTAAAGCGATCGCTGGAATTTGTCTGGCTTGTTTTGCAAACAATACTTTAATTTGTTGTATCAGCATATAGCCATCTGTCTCTGGCATCCCAATATCACTGAGCAGCATATCTGGTTCTGACTCTGCCAATACTTGCAGTGCCTCTTTTGCTGATGCCACAGCAATTACCCCTGCTCCAGCCTGCTCTAATACAAATGTGTGAAATTCACGGGTATCATCGTCATCATCTACAACTAAAATTTGGATGCCTGCAAGGATTTCTGTTGCAGGAGAAGCATTTAATGCAGCAATATTTATGTTTTGTGTTGGAGTTAAATCTTTTTTAATTAACGGTAGCCTGATCCGGAAAATAGCTCCTTGCCCTTCACCTAAACTTTCTGCCGAAATCGTGCCACCATGTAATTCTACCAAATGACGGACAATTGCTAACCCTAATCCCAAGCCACCAAATTTTCGGGTTGTCGTACCATCAGCTTGACGGAAATATTCAAACACATAAGGGAGAAAGTCAGGGCTGATTCCTTTACCTGTGTCGCTGACGGTAATCTGAGCTTGAGTGTCAACGCGCTCTAGTTGAATCTCAATTTTTCCTCCTTCAGGAGTGAATTTAACGGCATTCGATAACAGATTCCAGATAACTTGTTGTAAACGACCAGAATCACCCAAAACTTGCCCCAAAGAAGCATCCAGCATCGTCTGAATTTGGATATTTTTAGCTTCTGCTGCCAAACGCACTGTTTCCAATCCTCCCTCAATCACAAGTACTAGATTGACGGGAAACATTTTCAGGCTGAGTTTGCCTTGTAAGATCCGAGAGACATCGAGCAAATCTTCAATTAATTGAGCTTGTAATTTAGCATTCCGTTCGATGGTTGCGATCGCTTTCTTCACCGCTACGGCATCAAACTCACGAGTCTGCAAGAGTGTCGCCCACCCAAGAATGGGATTGAGAGGCGATCGCAATTCATGAGAAAGCACCGCCAGAAACTCATCTTTAATCCGGTTGGCTCTTTCGGCTTCAGTTCTGGCAGCTTGCTCAAGTAGCAGGAGGCGATCGCGTTCAGCTTCTGCTACTTTGCGTTCTGTAATATCAATCACTGAGCCAATGTAACCTTTAACCTCACCGTCCACGCCAAACCAGGGATTAGCGGCATCGATGCAAGAACGATACTGACCATCTTTGCGCCGCAAGCGGTACTCCATACGGAAAGCCGAGCAGCTTTTGATAGCTTCCAGAAAAATACTCGTAGCGTCATTGTAATCTTCTGGATGCACAGCATTTAACCAGCCAAATCCCAGACCAGTTTCCTCGCTTTGGCCTGTAAAGTCGTACCAGCTTTGGCTGAGGTAGGTGCAGTAGCTATTGGTATCTGTTACCCAAACCATGAAGGGGGCATTGTCAGCCATGTTGCGGAACTTTTCTTCGCTTTCACGAAGTGCTTTTTCTGCCTGTTTGCGATCGCTAATCTCTGTAGTAAAAATGCTTACTCCTTCTGCAAAGGGGTAGACGCGATTCTCAAACCAGCGCTGCCAAGTAGGATAAAAGTATTCAAACTGAACAACAGTTTGTTGTGCGAGCGCTTGATGAATCTGAGTATAAAACTCGCTGTTGACCACATCTGGAAAAACTTCCCAAAAGATCCTACCTAGCAAATCTTCCTTTTGGATACCAACAACTGCTGCTACCTGGTCATTGACAAAGCTATAACGCCACTCTCGATCCAACACATAAAACTGGTCTTGGATGCCAGCTAGAACAGTCTCTAGGTGTGCTTTCGCCACCTCAGCTTCAATTCGCAGACCTTGCTCGCGTTCCATTGCTTCCTGGCGGAGACGAGCCATTTTTAGGGCTGCTTCTACCCGCGCCAACAATTCACGAGCAGAGAACGGTTTAATCAGGTAATCATCGGCTCCCGCTTCTAACCCTTCCACCCGTGCCTCTTCCCCCGCCCGTGCCGACAACAGAATTATTGGAACTTTTTGCGTCTGCGGATCGGCTCGTAATTCTCGCAGCAGTCCAAAGCCATCTAATCCAGGCATCATGACATCCGTCAGTACCAAATCTGGAACACGTCCACGAGCAGAATCCAAAGCAGCTAAACCGTCCGGCACTGATTCCACCTCATACTGCTGACTTAATAGCCGCTTGATATAATCGCGCATATCTGAATTGTCGTCAGCCAGGAGAATCCGGGGGGCAGAGGGGGCAGGGGAGGCAGGGGAGGCAGGGGAGGCAGAGGGGGCAGGGGAGGCAGGGGAAGAATCTATATATATGTTGTAGTCTTCTTGAACAATTACTTCTCCCCCTACTTCTCTTCTCCCCCTACTTCCCCTGCTCTCTTCTGGCGGTAGCCAACGCAGGGCTTCTTCTAGATAGGGTATTGCGCCTAATGCGGTTGAAGGTAAGGTTCGCGGGGCACTAATCCGGTCTGGAGGCAAATGAGCAAATCCCGTTGGAATTGATACAGTAAAGCAACTGCCTACTTCTAAAACACTGCTCACATGAACTGTTCCACCATGCATTTGTACCAATTCTTGCACTAGTGACAATCCAATTCCTGACCCTTCAAAAGTTCGTCCTTGCGCCCCTTTGACACGGTGGAAACGTTCAAAAAGGTGGGGGATTTCTGCTGCTGGAATACCGATGCCTGTGTCTTTGACTGCGAACTCAATATGGTCATTTGACCATTGCAAACTAACCGCAATTTCTCCAACCATTGTGAACTTGAATGCGTTCGAGAGCAGGTTTAGAACAATCTTTTCCCACATCTCTCGATCTACATATACTGGTGCTGGCAGCGAAGGACAATTGACTGATAACTGCATCCCTGCGCGTTCTACTGCTGAACGAAATACACTAGCTAGTTCTGCGGTGAAGGTGGCAAGGTTGGTGGGTTCATAAGAGGCTTGAACCCGTCCGGCTTCAATGCGTGAAAAATCTAGCAAGCTGTTGACCAGTTTCAGCAGCCGAAGTCCGTTGCGTTGCACCATTTCTAGCTGCTCTCGGTCTTTGACTGGAAGCAAGGTGGCACAATTAGTTAAGGTTTCTTCTAATGGCCCCAACATCAGGGTAAGTGGAGTACGGAATTCATGGCTGACGTTGCTGAAAAATACGGTTTTCGCGCGATCGATTTCTGCCAAGGCTTCTGCGCGTTTGCGTTCTTCTTCGTAAGCTTGGGCGTTAGCGATGCTGGCGGCAATTTGAGCTGCTACTAAATCGATGAATCCTTTATAATTGTCGTCGAATAGCCTGAAGGGGTTCAAACCAACAATTAATATACCAGCTTTTCCCGTTTGACCGGATGGGGCAATGGGTACTGCGATCGCTTGATGGGGCGATCGCTGCCAAACACCAGAAGGTAGACTACTAAAAGACACTTCCAAATCGGAAATCAGTTGTGCCCGATGCGTTGCGATCGCTTCTGCAAAGGGCCAAATGCAATCAGCATCGAGAGCCACTGTTTCAGGAACTGCTATGTGATTTTGCCCAATACCAGATGTTCCAGCCAAAAAAACTTGCTGTTTATCCGGATCAACCAGATAAATCATGGCGAAAGGGAGATCATAAGGGTTGCTTTCCAGACAACTCGCACTTAGCGTACAGGCTTGCTCGAATGTCCGTGCGTCTGCCGTCCTCGCCGCTAGTTCCCGCAAAAGTGCCAACTGACGCTCACCGATGATGCGCTGCGTGTCTTCTGTGTTGGCGCAGATGATCCCACCTGTTTCACCCTGGTCATTAGGAACTGGGCTATATGAAAAAGTATAATAGGTTTCCTCTGGATAGCCGTTGCGCTCCATAATTAGCAGCAGCGCTTCGTCATAAGTTCCCTCGTTCTTCAGCATCGCTGATTCAGCTCGAGGCCCAACCTGATCCCATATTTCCCGCCACACGTAGGAAGCTGGTTGCCCTAGTGCTTCGGGATGTTTGCCGCCAATAATAGCTTTGTAAGCGTCATTGTAAAGGTTAATCAGTTCCTCGCCCCACCAAACAAACATGGGTTGACGGCAAGTCAGCATAATCCGCACGGCAGTTTTCAAACTTTGTGGCCACTGTTGCGTTGGCCCAAGGGAAGTTTTTGACCAATCCCGTTCTCGCATCCGCGCACCCATTTCACCCCCGCCGAGAAGGAAATTTACGTCGGTATTGCTTGCTGACGTTGGCTCATTTTTCATTAATTCCTCTCGATTGGTCATGCGTCGATTACAGAGCTACATCTGTGGTCGTATTTTGAGAAAATCCTCTATAAATATGACATTTACGCTTCTAATTTTAGAGGATTTTCAAGGGTATATACAGCGTGAAATGCCAATGCTGTGACTTTTCAAAGCATTGGAATAGTCTTTTGGGGCAAGTTGCTGTTTTGAGTATTTTTTATTGTCACCTTTATATCATCAATATTCCAAACTACCAAGGCCGATTCTCATTCAGAACTCACAAAACCTACTCTTATTCTCGGAAGTATGTTGCATGTATAATTTGACCATCTTTACCTAACTCATTGAGTAGGCTAATAATTCGGAATATTGCTAAAGGAGAAGATGTTACATATCCATTTTACCAACGGTTAATTGTTGGGAAAGTGATACCAAACTCAGCAGCCAATTTTTCTTGAGATAGGTTTGACTCTTGCCGCAGGGCAAGAAGTAGTTTGCTAATAATATTAGGTTGCTTCGCCGCCAGTAGGCTTGCACTCTGAGGCATATAGTTAAAGTTTATCAAACACTATATAGCAATCCTATTTGATCTGTGAAATTAGTCGTGGAGGTAGGCAATAGGGAATAGGCAATAGGCAACAGATTTTTTTCACGAATTATTTAGGATTGCTATATATGATCAATTTTTATGACAGAGTGTTCTTTTACGTCTATGATTCCTGAGATAGAGATTGTGAGCCGAAGTCAGAGTATTACGGCTTTTTTCAATTTTATCATAAAATTAATTTATTGTTTTCAAAAAAAAGACTATTTGATTTTATTCTCTAAGTCGCTTTATGCTGAAATCAGTAGAGATTTGAGCTTTTAACAAATACAGACTTGGTTTGCAATTAATAAAGATAATAAACAGGATAACTAAATGCTAGAACCAGAGATTGATTGCCCCACGAGACCTAAAACAAGTGCAATGATCATGAAACTTTTCCAAATCACTCTAGTGGTTTTAGTACTTTTGATCAACTTAGCAGTTGCTTTTCCCTCTTGGGCAGAAACTACGACTTCTTTAACTAGTAATCCTAACTACTTTGAAGTTGGGCAAAAAGTAATTTGGCTTTACAAGCCTCGCACAGATTCTAATGATGTCCAAAGAATTCCCGCCGAAATAGTCAAGTTAAGTTCCAAGCAAGTGCAAATCAAGGTGTACAAACATAACAACGAATTTGTTAATCGTTGGGTGAATCCAAACAAGCTTGAGAAATCGCAAAAAGTTAAAGAATCAGTACTCTAAAATTTCGCCAGATGAACTTAAATCTAGCGCCAAACCTTTTTAATTTATTTCTTTACTTTGTGTCTATGTGTCTATGTGTCTTTCTCTCTTGGCGCTAGCCTCTCCCTTTGCAAGAAAGTCGGTAATCAGAAGTTGTTTATAAAATTGCCCTTGACTTAAACTTTATTTTTCTTGGAAGAATTTTCCCAAATATTCTTGATTGAAACAATCAGTAAAGATATATCGATTATTGAGAAAAAATTAAGCAATTATGCTATATGAATAAATGAATCTCATAAATAATAATGATTGATATCAAGAGATATAGGAGTTAACAAAGTATTGAAGTCGAGCAAAGCCACCTTTTTGGCAGCTTTGTGTTTTATCCAGCCTTAGCTACAAGGTAAATTGGGTTAATTTTTTAATTAGCTCTCCCCTGATTAAAAATTAAATTTGCACAGAGAAAAAAGCGAATGAGCCAAAATCTAAATATTCAGGAAATTGCTATTGCGATCGCAGCAAAACAGCACAATCCGACAATCTTAACTCCAGATTTTCTTAAATATAGTGGTATCGTTCCTAGTGACTGGGAATTAGCCCAACCCCCGATTATCACAGATTCTGTTGCTCAGGTAGTCTTTCAAAACAGCATCAATATAACTGCACAAGTCAATCGGATTATTTTCACTGAGGTAATTGCCACCAAACAATCCACAGATGTGGAAATTCCGGCTCTAGCTTGTAAATATCTAAAGACATTGGCACAAGTAGACTATGAGGGGGTGTCCATTAACTTTCGGGGACATGTCGTCTTCGATCAGCCAAACAATACAGCACGCAATTATATCTTGAACACAGTGCTGAATCCTGGCCCCTGGCATCATTTTGGCAAAGCACCTGTGCAAGCAGCGATGCGGTTTGGTTACACCCTAGAAGGAGTGCAACTGAGCTTGGATATCAATGAAGGAGGGTTACAACTGCCAGATCAAACAGTGCGGCCCATCGTGCTGTTCACTGCTAGTTTTAATCACGCGATTTTTCAAGAAGAACAAAGTCAGCGCCTAGCTGTTTTATCACAAATAATAAGCGACTGGCGGACAGATTTAGAAGCTTACAAAGAACTTGTAAACACCAAGTTTCTCAATTCACCATATCAGATAAATCTAGTACCGAATGAATCCGTTATCCCCGTAGCAACAACTTTTTGATCGTGTGAAGACAAATGGATTACTGACATTCCCCATCTTAGAAGTACCTTAAGTAAGTAGACGCAATTAAACCGAACTATGTAAAGTTTTGTATGGGGAAAGGGGAAAGGTTTTTCCCTTTTCCCCTTATCCTTTACCCTTCTTAATATACCCCTTTAGCATCTGGGGAGGACTATACAGCCACCCCAGAATATTAATCTTGGTATCAAAAATAGCAGTTATTTCTTCAAAAAACGTTGACGTAGACGAGATATAAAAATATTAACCTCTGGTATTTTCAGCCATGAAGCGATCGCAGCAAATACGACAATCCCTACAAAGCCAGATACACACAATTGCAACGCCACAATCAGTAAACCCGTTTTACCTAACAAGTGCCCAGAACCAACCAAAGTCCCATAGCTTGCTATCCCAGCTACCACACTACCAGCAGCCAAACCCAAAATCGGCAAACTCCACTCACGCCAAGGTAAACCATTGAGTTTGCGATCGAGCAACCACAACAGCATCAACATTGAGCTACAATTTACACCCACTGTTGCTAACACTAAACCGGGAGCGCCAAAAGGTTTAACGAAAAACCAATCTAATATGATGTTGAGTAAGATGTTAAAAACACTGATGCGAAAAGGTGTCTGTCCATCGCCTAAAGCGTAGAACACCCGCACCAAAACATCACGCCCCAAATAGACAAACATCCCAATTCCGTAAGCCACTAGCAAGGATGAAACTAGCTGTGTGGCTTCTGGCTTAAAAGCACCACGTTCATATACCACCTGCACAATAGGTACAGATAATGCCACCATCAGCGCCCCTAGCGGTAGCATAGTAAAGGCAGTGAGTAGCAGTCCTTGGCGAATGCGTAATTTTAAATCTGGCCAATTTTCGGGCCCAGAAAGTTTAGCAAATATCGGTAACAGGGGCAGCAAAATGATATTTGAAATAATCCCTAACGGAGTTTGGACTAATAGATTCGCATAGTTAAATCCCGCCGCAGCACCAGGGATAGGACTGGCGAAATAAAGATCAGTGGCAACATTAATTGGCATCATTCCAGAGGAAATTGTCGCCGGAGTCATGATTTTAATGACTTCTTGAACGCCTGGAGATTTAAAATCAAACCGTAGGCGTAATGTGCCTAATCCTAATCGCCACTGGACAATTAGCTGCACTAACCACTGGAGAACCGCTCCTGCTAAAGTTCCCCAAGCTAATACCATTCCCCCGATTAAAGCGTACTCCGGCTTAATAATATCCTTGCCCAGTTGCATCGCCAAGATTCCAAGACCGGCAACAACAGTAATACTGGATAATAAAGGACTAATGGAGAGTAACCAATATTGATTGGCGGTATTGAGAGTACCGAAGCCGATGCCAATTAATCCCGAAAATAAAGCCATCGGTGCCATAATGCGGAGTTGTTGAATGGCGATCGCTCTGGTTGTCGCCTCCAAACCATGACCGACTAAATCAACGATCGCATCCGCAAATAAAACTTGAGCAACTGTCACCACCAACAGCAATCCAGCCACCAGCGTTGTCACGGTTTCCACTAGGGGAGCCGCTTCTTCTCGCCGCCGCTTGGCTAAAACGCTGACGATCGCACTGTGTAATGGCCCATTTACACCACCGAGTAAGATCAATAGAAAGCCAGGGATAATATAGGCATAACTATAGGCGGTGGCAGCAGCACCAACACCAAATGCGGCAGCGATCGCTTGCTGCCGCACTAAACCGAAGACTTTACTAATTAATGTGGCTGCGGCAACAATGCCAGCAATTCCAGCGAAAGAACGAGAAGGTTTTTGTTCTTGTTGTGTCACGAATAATACCCAACAACTCTTGCAGAGTGCATACTTTAAAACATTTAACCTGAAATCCCGCAGTCTGTCAGGTAAATTTTGACAAATTACTTATTTTAAATGCCTACGGCGGGCTACGCCTACGCTCAAAATTAAATTCCTGAGATTGCTATGATACAGCGAATTGCAATTTAGGTAACGATTCAAAAGGGGTCAGATCGCTTTGCTGATTTGCCTCGGCAAGACTAACACTAACTTAGTCATATCCTCATGTTGCGTACAAGCCAAGATTATTTTTTAACCCATTACAAAGATAGATCCAGAAAGGGGAACTATAACAATCAGGAGGTAGGAGTAACCCACTCATAAAAACGTGGGACTTGGATTGTGGAAGCTTTATATTGCACTTCTCTACGAGACGCTTTGCGAACGTGCCACTACGCTAACGTGCTACACATCTTGATACAATTCTTCTTTTTAAACTGGCTAATCAACTCAAAATTAAAATTTCCATTCCTACTTCGTTCCTCCTGCCTCTATTCAGAACCCTTGTATAAAAACAAAAAAATCCAGAGTGATGGAACCCAATTCAAATTTCACAGAAAATCAACTTCAAGAGCAACTAGAGCAACAAAAGGCTCTGGCGAGTGTCATTGTGCGAATTCGGGAGTCTCTTGACCTAGAAACGATTTTTCAAACTACCGTTACACAAGTGCGTCAGTTGCTAAATGCCGATCGTGTAGCAGTCTTCCAATTTGACTTGGAAAAAGACTGGCAAGGAGAATTTGTTTCTGAGGATGTTGCACTTGACTGGGACTCAGCATTGGCAGTAAAAGTTTACGACCACTGCTTTGGACAAAAATTTGCTTCTAGTTATCAACAAGGTCAAATACAAGCAGTAGCAGATATTTACAAAGCGGGACTGAGTGATTGTCACATCGCATTTTTGAGTCAATTTCAGATCAAGGCCAACCTCGTTGTCCCTTTATCGCGCCAGAAGGAACTGTGGGGGTTGCTTTGCATTCATCAGTGCAGTGAGGCTCGTAACTGGAAAGAATCGGAAATTGAGTTTATTCGTCAAATTGCTGACCATCTTGTTGTTGCGATACAACAAGCGAAGCATCTCCATGAAGTCGAATTGCAAGCCACAGAATTGGCTCAAGCGGCTAAACGCGACCAAGTAATAGCTAAAATTGTTGATAAAATTCGCTCACCCCTTGATATTGAAACCATCTTTAAAACCACAACTCAAGAAATACGCCAGTTGTTGCAAGCCGATCGAGTCGCCATCTTTAGCTTCAATGATGATTGGAGTGGTAACTTTGTTGCTGAATCATTTGCTGAAGGTTGGACTCCCTTAATTGGCATTCAGGCTGCGATCACTGATACTTATTTACAACAGACGCAAGGGGGACGTTACGTTAACAACGAAACATTTACAGCTAATGACATTTATCAAGCCGGATTAACAGACTGTCATGTAACCTTATTGGAGCAATTTCAGGCAAAAGCCTTTGCAACTGCCCCGATTCTCCAAGGAGATCAACTTTGGGGAGTCATTGCTGCTTACCAAAACGCTTCACCCAGACAGTGGCAATCTTATGAAGTCGAATCACTGACCAAAATAGGCACCCAAATTGGTGTGGCACTGCGGCACTATAAATTACTAGCACAGGCTCAGTACCAAGCAGAGCAACAAAAGACATTAACTAGCGTCATTACTCGAATTCGAGAGTCCCTAGATTTAGATACAATTTTCCAAACTACTGTCACCGAAGCACGACAAATGCTGCAAGCAGACCGAGTGGCAGTCTTTCGCTTTGACCCTCAACAAAATTGGGAAGGAGAGTTTATTTCTGAGGATTTTGTTTTTGGATGTAACTCAGTAATCGCAGAAAAAGTTTACGATCATTGCTTCGGTCAAAACTTTGCACCCCTTTACGCCCAAGGTCGAGTAAATGCGATCGCTGACATTTATCAAGGAAAGTTTCCAGATTGCTACGTCCAAATCCTAGAAAAATTTCAAGTGCGGGCAAATTTGGTCGCGCCTCTATTGAAAAAAGGTGAACTTTGGGGATTGCTGTGTATTCATCAATGCACCGCTTCTCGTCACTGGCAACCCTCTGAAATTGAATTTGCCAGTCAAATAGCCGAGCAATTGGGAGTCGCATTAAAACAGGATTCTTATTTTAAACAAGTTCAAATGCAGGTTGTTCAGTTAGCAGAAGCCACTGAACGCGAAAAAGCAATGGAACGTCAAGAATTGCTAGCTGCAACCATTGATAAAATTCGTCAGTCACTCGATATTAAAACTATTTTTAGAACCACTACTCAAGCTGTGCGAGAATTGCTCGAAGTTGAGCGAGTTGCAATCTACCGTTTCAACGCCGATTGGAGTGGGAAATTTGTAGCAGATTCTTTTAAAGATGGTTGGAAACCTGTTGCACAAGCCCAACCAATGATTCTAAAAACCTTTGAAGATACAGACGATGATAACGAACTTCCGCGCAACGAAACCTTTGTTCCCATTAGACAAGGTGAGAAATTATGGGGATTATTGGTTGCTTATCAAAACTCGCAACCGCGTTATTGGAAAGAAGAAGAAATCAATTTACTAGCTCAAGTTGGGGTGCAATTGGGAATTGCGATTCAACAAGCAGAATTACTCGAACAAACTAAACGTCAAACCTTAGAGCTTACTCAAACTCTGCAAGAATTAAAACAAACTCAAACTCGGTTAATCCAGGGTGAAAAAATGGCAGGTTTAGGGCAATTACTTGCTGGAGTTGCTCATGAAATCAACAATCCGATCAGTTTTATTTTTGGCAATCTAACTCATTTAAATGAATATACTCAAGAACTGCTAAATGTAGTGAAACTTTACCGTCAAAACTCTTCACTATTACCAACTGTCCAAGAGCAAATTGACAAGGCTGATTTGGACTTTATCATTGAAGATTTACCCAAAACCCTTGAGTCTATGAAAATAGGAACAGAGCGGATTTGTGAGATTGTCCTATCACTGCGTAATTTTTCTCGTACAGATGAAGCTGAATTGAAGTCAGTAGACATTCATGAAGGATTAGATAGTACTTTGCTAATCTTAGGGCATCGGCTCAAAAATAATAATGAACGCCCAGCTATTGAGATTATTAAAAAATATGCTACTCTCCCTTTGCTCGAATGCTATCCCGCGCAATTAAATCAAGTGTTTATGAATCTTTTGAGTAACAGTATTGATGCATTAGAGGAAAAGTTTAAAACTATACAACAAAGGTATTTGAAGTTATCTCAGACGTGTCCTAAAATACCTTTGAGTATCTGGATTAGTACGCAAACCGTTAATAACAAGATTTTAATTAGAATAGCCGATAATGGTCTGGGGATTCCAGAAGAAGTGCGATCGCATATATTCGATCCCTTCTTCACCACCAAAGCACCAGGAAAAGGTACAGGCTTAGGATTGTCTATCAGCCATCAAATAATAGTTGAAAAACATCATGGCCAGATGAAATGTTCCTCTAAATCAGGAGAGGGAACAGAGTTTTTAATTGAAATTCCCATTGATAATTAGAAGCTACTGATTTTTGACGATTTCAGTCAATTTTAAATAGGGGAGCCAGGATCAGTAGAGGTTTCCTCCGTTCCCCGAAGGCATCATAACAGACTAATGCAGCACCACCTGAATCAATATAATAATTTATTTTCTTTAGAGTTTAGGATCGTTTTTTGGGATGCGATCGCAGAGTTGATCTTGAGAAAGCGACAGACTTAGTATAAACAGCTACTAATTTGAAGCGAGAAAACTTTTGATAGTTTTAACTATTTCTTGTTGTTCTTTAAACCTAGAATTAAAGAACCCAGAATCATAGGAACCAATCAAAGATACCCTTTCACCAGAGGCTAACATTAAGATAACTCGAGTATCTGTGCTATCTTCGCCATAATTAAAACTTTTAACTTTAATATCAACAATTTCATTTAATGAATACACCAAAACTATTTTTCCCAATATACCAAACCATTGATAGCGGCTGATACTTAAACTATTTGTCTCTTTGTCAAAATTAAAGTCTATAAATGAACCTGATGCGATAATGAATAAACCTAATAATAGGCAAAATATGGTTATCCCAATTGCAGCATAGCCGACTAAAGTATCATCTTGCTTAACTACTAAAATTTTTTCTAAAGGTTGTATTAAGAAATTCTTAATTTTTAATATGATAAACTCCGCTTCTTCGGAAAAATAATCACTGTAAGTAGTTCGTCTAAACGAAAAGCTTTCTGTTTTAGTTAATAACTGAATTTGATATTTATATATTATTTTTCCCTCTCGATCAGTTTTAGTTTGTTTTTCTAAATGACTTCCAATTAATCCAGAAATTTGTTTTTGGCTTTTTTGATGACCAAAAAAATCAAATTCTATCAATTGACATATAATTTTTGATGACTTTTGCTCAATATTTGAAGTATCTATATTTTGTAAAACACGGTTACAATCAAGTTGTGTAACTGGTATAAACATAAAAATAGCATATAAATTATACCTATTTGTCCAATAAAGAACCCAATAAATCTAAGTAACTTCGGTTGAACAATAAACTCAAGCTTATTTTGTGTTTGCTCATAAATTTGTATATTTTTATCTCTGAGCAAATCCCAAATTAAAATCAAATCGATAGCGAATAATACATAGTTTAATAAAGAATTTGTATTTTCCATTTTTTCGGAAAAATGTCTCTGTTTTTATGCTCAACGTGGAGATTCTTTACCTACAACCCAAACTATCTCGCGTTGACATACCCGTAACCGGATTTACCCCATCGGCTCTTTCACACAGCAGCGACACTTGATAACGGTCAATCAAAGCATCGGTAAAATCAGCACCAGTGACATCAGCATCATAAAAGCGGCTACGGGTCAAAGTGGCTTCAGTAAAGATGGCATTTTTCAGGTTAGCACCATCCATAGTGGCGCGATCGACTAAAGCGCCACTCAAATTAGCACCTTCCAAATTTGCTTTTAATAAAACTCCTTTAGTGAGAATTGCGTTGGTTAAATTCGCCCCTTGAAAATTTGTCCCCCGCATTTCTGCTGCTACAAAAGTTACACCTGCCAAATCAGCATGAGAAAAATCACGATTTTCTAAATTTATATTGTTGTAATTGATTGTGTTTATCTGAGCAAAAGCCGGTTTGGGATTAAGTATTATCCACCCAAATGCTAGTAGCAAAATCACAATTAAACCAAAAAAGCGCAGGAAAATCTTTTTCATAACTTTATTATTTGTAGAGGCGCACAGCTACCTAGTTGTGCGCCTCTATTGATTATTTCCAATCCTTACCAATGCGGATTGTCAGATCAGATTCTAAATCACCAATTGCCGACACTTCTATTTGACCCAAGCCTAAGACTTTTTGCAAATCAACTCCAACTCGTCGGTTGCCTTTTTGGACAACAATCTGAGTTTGACGTTGAGTATCTGGCCAATCAGGCACTTTGTAAATATTAGTAAAGCCTTTCTGTTTGAGATAAGCAATAACTTTTTCAGTTAGCTGAGGTTGATTGGAAGCATTTTGAATAGCAATTTTGAGGTTAGGAACCTGACGCATATCTGGCTTTAGACCAGGTACATTTACCCCAACATAATCATTCAACAGGCTCTGTTGTCCAGTCATATTCAGCCAATAGCTATTAGGATCTTGGCTAAAACGGCTAAAAGTACCAGGCAACACGGTCATTTGGAAATTATCGCGATCTAGGTTGAGTCCGAAGTTGACCAACGCCATCATTTCTTCCATCTTCAGGTTGGTATCAAAGTATTTTCGCATCAAGCGAGTTAATTGAGGCAACCTGGGTAAGATGGTGGGACTCTTGAGGCGTTGCAGGAGGGCTGCTGTTAGTGCTTGCTGACGCTGCACTCTCGGCAAATCTCCCAAGCCTGGTTCGCGGAATCGGACAAACTGTTCTGCTTGCTCCCCGTTGAGGGTTTGCCAGCCACTAACTAAATTAATCGACAGTTGACTGCTGGAGTCTTTATATTCCATTGATTTAGGAACAAAGACCTCTACTCCGCCTAACTGATCGACTAACTGGCGTAAGCCACTGGTAGAAATGCGGATGTAGCGATCAATTGGGGCGTTGTTTAAGGTACGGCTAACTACCCGTGCTGCCAAGACTGGGCCGCCTTTGGCATTGGCATCAGATACCTTAGTTAATCCCTTTTCTCCCTTTTCGGGGATGGCAATCATTGTATCTCTGGGAATTGAAAGCACCCTTGCAGATTTTTCATTAGGGTTAAGCCGTACAAGCAGCATGGAGTCGCTTTTCCCGGCAAAGCTTTCTGGTGAACCATCAACGGTACCACTGACTGGTTCAATCCCCATGATTAAAATATTCATCGGTCGTGAAAGCTGGTACTGGGAGAGTTTGCTCCATAACTCCCCTGGTAGTGGGACTTTTTGCTCGTCTTTACCAGCAGTTCCTAAATCTTCATCTGTTCGATCTAGATTGCTCCACAAGGGAGTCCATAGCGCTAAAGTTGACACCAGCAATCCAGATAAGATAATGCCGATGACAACCGTCATGATCCACAACAGCCATCGAGGTATGGTTAAGCCCAGCCTCTCAGAAAGCTGATTGGGAATCGCGCCCACTGATTCAACGACGCTACGGTTTGGATTCGCTGGCTGATTTAGTTCTACATCCTCCTCTGAATCTTCTACTGGCGCAGACGTTACTTGATTTTCCGTCCGTTGAAGTTGCTGCGATCGCACTTCATTTTCAAATACTACTTGTTGAGATGTAACCGGATTTTCTGACCATTCGACTTGTTTTATCACAATTATCTCCCCACTCAACCACTCCCTAAAAGTATGTTAATGCAAGCTATAAATATTGCCACTGCAAAAGCTCACTGTAAACTTGTAATGTTCTTCGGTAGGCGTGTATGACAACATGAATACTTTATTGTTCCCCGTAATCCTTGCTGGTGGTAAAGGTGAACGTTTTTGGCCCCTGAGTCGCAAAGACCGACCCAAGCAATTTTTAAGTCTTGATGGTAGCTCTAGAAGTCTATTACAAGCAACCGCCGATCGATTGATAGAACTCGGTGGCGGTGAGTCCAGCGCGGTCTTGGGGGTTTCCCCCATGAGCGACTGGCGAACCCCAAGGGGGTGGGATTCCTTGTGGGTGATTACTTCTAGTCAGATAGCTGAAGGGGTACGTCAACAATTACCTGATTTACCATCTCAGAACTTATTAATTGAGTCGGAAGGAAGAGACACTGCCGCAGCCGTTGCTTGGACAAGTTTAGAAATCAAACAGCGCTATGGAGAAGACGCTGTTATTGGCTTTTTCCCTGCTGACCACTGGATTGCCGATCAAGAGGCATTTGCCCACACATTAAGCGCGGCTACGCAACTAGCAACAAGCACAGCAGCGATCGTTACACTGGGGATCAAGCCTACTTTTCCATCAACTGGTTACGGCTACATTGAGCAAGGTGAAAAAATAGGTAACTTTAATGAGTTGCCAGCTTATCACGTCAACCGCTTTACTGAAAAGCCCGACCGCGAAACGGCAGAAACTTTTTTATCTACGGGACGTTTTAGCTGGAATAGTGGAATGTTCGTTTTTCGGGCAGGGGTTGTTCTCAAGGAACTACATACCCATGCTCCAGAAATTATCGAACCTTTAGAACAACATGGCCCTAATATCTATCCCCAGTTGCCTAAGAAGAGTATAGACTATGCGCTAATGGAAAAGACAACTCTAGCATACGTTTTGCCAGTTGATTTTGGTTGGGATGATTTAGGAGATTGGAATGCGATCGAACGCTTACTGAAGACAGAAGAGACTCCCAATGTGGAACTTGCTACGCACGTAGGTCTAGATACGCAGGGGGCAATTATTTACGCCTCAAATCCAGAGGATGTAGTTGTTACAATTGGTTTAGAGGACGTGGTGATTGTGCGCGATCGCAATGTCACCCTCGTTGTCAAAAAAGAACGTACCCAGGAAATTAAGCAGATCCTTAAAATTCTCCAAAGCGATTCCCGATTTACCGACCTGCTATAAAAGTTAAAACCCTTGGTAGAGGCGAAAAAGCCTATTTTCCCATTATAACTTGACTGTCGAAAAGCAGAGCAATTTGAAATGGGGCATTGGGCATGGGGCATTGGGCATTGGGTAAGGGAAAGGGTAAGGGGAAAAGGGGAAAGATTAAATTTATCCCTTTTCCCTTTTCCCTTTAACCTTTTCCCCTGCTCCCCTGCCTCCCCTGCTCCCCCTGCCTCCCCTGCCTCCCCTGCTCCCCACTCACTCCCCACTCCCCAAAATGTTCCTCACCCAAACTGTTCCCCGTCAACGAGAAATTCTTGAAGTATTCCTTCGCAATGGCTGGGACTATATGCGAAGATTACTTACTGGTGGCAAAGCTGATGAACCCCAGCTACCTACACCTGCGGTTTTAAAAAATATCCTGGTAGACTTGGGGCCAGTTTACGTTAAACTTGGTCAGTTAATGTCTACGCGTCCAGATTTACTAAACGCCTCCTACATTGAGGAACTATCAACCCTACAAGACGAAGTACCGCCTGTTCCTTGGGCAGAGATAGAAATAATCCTCCGTAAAGAATTAAAACTTCCACTAGCAGAAACTTTCAGCACAGTTAACCCGATTCCAGTAGCAGCCGGATCAATTGCTCAGACACATCAAGCTACATTAATAGATGGTCGAGAAGTTGCTCTGAAAGTGCAACGTCCGGGAATTGATCTGACCATTGGGCAAGATATTGCTTTGATTCAAGGTATTGCCGATTTAGTGGCGCGAACTGATTTTGGGCAAACATACGAAATTAAATCCATTGCCGAAGAATTTACCAAAGCTCTAGAAGCCGAGTTAGATTTTACACGGGAAGCGGGTTTTACAGACCAACTGCGGCGCAACTTATCTCAGAGTCGCTGGTATGATCCCACACAAATAGTAGTTGCGGAAATTAACTGGGAATTGACCACAGCAAAATTACTGGTGATGGAATGGCTGGATGGAGTGCCGTTCCTGGCGGCGGATTTGGATAATGACCCCAACGTTAAAGACCCTGCCGAAAAACGTAAAGAAATAACTACTTTGTTATTTCGGGTATTTTTCCAGCAACTATATATTGATGGCTTTTTTCACGCTGATCCCCATCCGGGAAACTTGTTTTATCTCAAAGATGGTCGTGTTGCCCTCTTAGACTGTGGAATGGTCGGAAGACTTGATCCCCGTACACAGCAGATATTAACAGAGATGTTGTTAGCGATCGTTGATTTAGATGCTCAAAGATGCGCTCAGTTAACTTTGCAATTATCAGATTCTGCTCAACCAGTAATTTTGTCGCGGTTAGAAAATGATTACGATCGCATGTTACGTAAGTATCACAATGTCAGCCTCACGCAAATCAACTTCAGTCAGATAATCTATGAAGTTTTACAAGTTGCCCGCAACAATAAAATTAGATTACCTAGTAATATGGGTTTGTATGCCAAAACCCTAGCGAATTTAGAAGGTGTAGCGCGGACATTCAACCCGGAACTTAACTTTTTTGATGAAGTTAAACCATTAATTACGGACTTGTTTCGTCGGCAATTACTGGGCGATAATCCAGTGCGATCGCTATTACGGACAGCCTTAGATATTAAAAGTCTGTCTCTCCAATCTCCGCGCCAAATAGAACTGTTATTAGACCGAGTTACCTCCGAAACCTTACAGTGGAATTTATCGCTGCGGGGGTTAGATGGGGTGCGGCGCACGATGGACGATGCAGCGAACCGACTATCTTTTAGTATATTAGTGGGTTCGCTGATTATGGGTGCAGCAATTATTTCCACCAGAGCGCAGACAAGCCAGCTATCTTTTTTAAGCACCACCCTGTTTGCAGTCGCTAGTTTATTGGGTTTGTGGTTAATTATTAGTACATTGCGATCGGGACGTTTACGGTAAAACCATTTTAGATTTTGAATTTTGGATTTTGGGTTGAAGGAAAAAGCCTTCGACTAGAGCGCTCATGCCAAAGTCTAAAATCTAAAATTTAATTTCTAATATAAAGCAGGAGTCAGAATACAGAATTCAGAATTCAGAATACTCTACCTGTAGCGGGATGAAGTACGGTTTTAACCAATATTCATTAACCACTCGTACAGAATTAATACAGCAATTCTGGCTCCTGATTTTTGAATTCTTCTTATAAAAAATATGTCAATTATCATTGCGAAAAATCTGAGTAAATCTTATCCCGTGGCAATTAAAAGTCCGGGTATTAAAAGTACAATCACCCACTTTTTTCGCCGCACCTACCGGTCAATTAAAGCAGTTCAGGATGTTTCCTTTAAAATTGACCCTGGTGAAGTAGTAGGGTTTTTGGGCCCAAATGGTGCTGGTAAAACTACCACACTCAAAATGCTCACGGGGCTGATTCATCCCTCTAGCGGTACAGTTCAAGTTGCTGGACAAATTCCGTTTCAGCGCAAAGAAGCATTTTTGCAAAAAATTACTTTGGTAATGGGGCAAAAGCAGCAGTTACTTTGGGACTTACCAGCGCTGGATTCTTTGAGAATTAATGCTGCTGTATACAACATCTCTGATAAAGAGTTTCAACGGCGGGTGGGAGAACTAACAGAGATGCTTTCGCTAGAAGGCAAGCTTACTCAGCCAGTACGGAAGCTATCTTTGGGTGAACGGATGAAGGCAGAATTGCTAGCAGCACTTTTGCACCGTCCTCACGTATTATTCCTAGATGAACCAACGCTGGGGCTAGATGTAAATGCTCAAGTAGCGGTGCGCGATTTTTTGCGCGACTACAATCAGCGTTATCAAGCTACAGTGCTGTTGACGAGTCATTACATGGCTGATATCACAGCTTTGTGTCAACGAGTGCTGTTGATTCACCAGGGAAGGCTAATGTATGACGGTAGTTTAGATGGACTATTAGAACGTTTTGCCCCATATCGGGAAGTTCATATAGAGTTAGCCCAACCTCTACCGAAAGAAAAACTTATGGCCTATGGTGATGTGCAACACTTAGAAGGGCGCTCTGTACATTTTATGGTATCTAGAGAGGCGCTCACCCGCACCGTTTCGAAGATTTTGACGGATTTAGAGGTAATTGATTTAACAGTTACCGAACCGCCAGTGGAAGAAGTTATTGGACAAGTTTTTCAGGCAGGTGTTGTGGAGTAGCAGACGCGATTAATCGCGTCTGTACAAGAGTGGAGAATTCTGGGTAATTTTTGTAGCAAGAAGCGAATAAATGAAGCGGATAATCAGAAAAGCCTTAACTTTACTGTCAGTATACTACGCTCACATGCTTGAGTATCGAGCAGAGCTAATCTTATGGATTTTGGCTGGCTCTTTGCCGATTATCCTTATGGGTATCTGGATACAGGCAGCACAAGGTGGGCGGTTTGGGCTATCACCTGTGGATTTTGCTCGTTACTTCATTACAGTTTTTGTCGTTAGGCAATTAACAGTTGTTTGGGTAATTTGGGACTTTGAAGGAGAGATAGTGGAAGGCAAGCTTTCGCCGAAGTTACTACAACCTCTTGACCCAGTGTGGCATCATGTTGCAAGGCATACTTCTGAAAGATTTACCCGGCTAATGTTTGCTTTTTTATTAGTGGGATTATTTTTTATTCTCTATCCCCAGGCTTTTTGGGTACCAAGTTTAGATAGATTTTTGCTATTTATATTGGCGGTGATGCTAGCTTTTACTTTGCGGTTTACGATTCAGTACACCTTTGCCATGCTTGCTTTTTGGACAGAACGGGCTAGCGCTTTAGAAAATTTCTGGTTATTATTTTATCTATTTTTATCTGGTATGATAGCACCTTTAGAGGTCTTTCCACAACCTGTGCGGCAAATAGTTATGTTTACGCCTTTTCCCTATTTAATTGATTTCCCCGCGAGTCTTTTGGTAGGGCTACCCGTGGATATAGGGCGGGGATTTTGGTCAATGCTTGGTTGGACATTAGTATTTTTGGGTGCGAATCGCTTTCTTTGGCGTGCAGGTTTGAAGCGGTACTCTGGGATGGGAGCTTAAATACCAATACGCTTGGGTTAAGCAAATTTATCTGTTAAGGCAGGCAGGGGGAGCAGGGGGAGAAAAAAAGCTTAACTGAACTGTATTGGCTTAAATACAGGAGTTTTCTTTTACATGAAGTACAAAGGTTTTTGAGGCAGGAGGCAGAAGTTCTAAAATGTTTGAATTTTGAATTTTGAATTTTGAATTGATTTCTCCCCTGCCTGCCTTAACAGATAATTTCCTTAACTGAACTGTATTGGACTATGACTATGCACTGATGTACTAAAGATTTTATAAATTGCTCGGTATCGTCTTAAACTTCTGCGCCGACCCCAATGAATAATCTTCTAGTTTAAAATCAGCAAAAGGCTTTTTCTCTAACCTATCTCGTAGCGCCTCATCAAGAATTACACCTGCTGATTTTCTTTTAACACCAATGATTATAACACTTCTCTGATATGCAGTTAAATCCTGCTTTGCCTGACAATTACTGCGCTGAAATTCACCCAAATTTAATAAGTGATATTTGTTGACACTTGCTGTATTAATAAATATTTTTTTTACTAAAATTTCTATTTGTTTGGAACGTTCTAAAGCCACACGTTCTTGAACTGCTGTATCACCTTTACAAGAAGCTGTGCCTACAGAGATAATCTCACTGGGAGCTTTCATTATCTTCTCTATACCTTCTTGTTCTAAGTTTAATTTTAAAAGGTCAATACTAATAATTTCATCATTGTATTTAACTTGGAAGTTACTACCTAAAAGCCATTTATATTCTAATGATAAAACAGCTATATTAAACTCAGCTACTCTTCCCTGACTATCTCTACCTTCTTTATATGTAAAGTAATCGATGTTACCTTTTTTTTCGGGATATTGTCTGTAATTTGAGATTTCAGAAGAATTTGATTTTCGCGTTGCTAAAGCCACTATACTAAGCAATCCTAATGCCACTAGTAATACTGCAAAAAATGCTAATAGCGGCACTTTTTCCGGTTCTTTATGTATAGACGATAAGTTGTTATTAACATCTATAGGTAAATGTTCAACTTGAGTAAACTCTTGTATACTAGTATCTCTAGAATTATTCTCTGTTAGTTCCTTTTCAATTTCTTCTAGAGAATGCAAAATTTCTTGGATATTGGCAGGACGTTTTTCTATATCTGATGCTGTTAGCCAATCAATTAAATTCAACAGTAAGGGTGAGATATGGATGGCATGATTTTGCCAGTGCAACAAATTGTGCTGGACATCATACATATCCAAAGGATGGTATCCCGTCAGCAAAAATACAAAGGTGCGTCCCAAAGCAAACAAATCTGATTGCGGTGCTGCTTGACCATTCATTTGTTCTGAAGCGCTGTAGCCAGATGACATTAGTGCTGTCATCTTGTCACTGTTGCTGAGTTGGTCTTGATAGGTTTTAGTAATTTCAATGGCTGTGCCAAAATCAATCAGTACTAAATTCCCCCAACCCTTCTCAATGGGGGATCTAATCATGATGTTAGATGGCTTAATATCTCGATGTAGGTACTGTTTGCTATGTACTACATCCAAAATTTCTATCAATTGTTTTAACCAGTCTATGGCTTGTTCTTGTGATATGGGGCTATTTTGCTGCTGTAGCCACTGTTCTAAGTTGTAGCCATCGATTTTTTCCATTGCAATGCAATGCAATACTAAACCATTTCGGGTTTGATACTGGAAGTAACTATCTTTTTTGGGAATACCGATATGGTTGAGTTGTTCCAACACGGTTATTTCTTGCTGAAATAGTTTTACCGCTTTGGCATCGCCTGATAGATCCTCTTTGAGTATTTTGAGGATTTTGGGGGTATCTTGTTCGTATGCCTCATAAACTTTACTAAAACCTGTTTTGTCATTCAACAGGCACGTCACCCGATAACGTCCTAGCAATTCTAGATGAGAACCACAACTTTGACAAAAGCGGTTTTGATGATTATTCGGGTGATTTGGTTTAGGGCAAACGGGATTGATACAAAGGCTCATGAGTGGGGGAGTAGAGAGTGGGGAATGGAGGAGCAGGGGAGGCAGGGGAAGAAGCAAGGGAGCAGGGAGCATACTTCGACTGCGCTCAGTACAAGGGGAGCAAGGGAGGAGAGTTTTCCCCTCAGCAAGAGCAGCACCCTGCTCCTCTGCCTCTTATGCCCAATTCCCAATGCCCCATTTCCAATCCCCCTAGACATCGCTCCTATTAATTCTTCTGTTGGTGTATGATAATCCCGTCCAATAATCATGAGATTTTTTATCTGTGTTCTGCTAAGAAAGCTGCCACAGTTTGGTTAAATGCCTCTGGTTGTGTCAAAAACGGCCAATGATTGCCGGGAACTTGACAGATACGTAAGTTTTTAAGATAGGTTTTGTAGGGTTGGATTTGCCAATTTTGGCGGTTCAGTCCTTGTTTTGGTTGGACGAATAGGGCGGGGGTGTCAAGGGGAATAGTAAAACCGGGCACTTGCACTACTGCCTCAAAAATTCCGTCGCGGGCGGCTATGGTAAATTTGCTGCCCCAACTGCCGTCGGGCTTTTGTTCTATTCCTGCTTGGAAGACTTGCTGCTGTAAGGAAGTCCATCCTTGATATTGCTTTAACTGCCGTACTTGTTGTTCGGCTTCTTCATAACTGGCAAAGGGGCCCATGCTTTTAAGAAAAGGCAAGAAGCGATATAACGTTGGAAAAGTTCCCCTGAGAAAGCTGGGCATTTTCCAGATGAAAATCGGATCGACCAGAATTATACTCCGCAAACGCTTTGGGTTTTGTCTTGCCCAGATGGCGGCTAATTTTCCTGTCCACGAGTGACTTACAATATGGGCAAAAGTCCATCCAAGATGATCCATGAGTGCTTCCAGGTCTGCGATCGCACTCTCAAAGCTATAATCTATCTCTGGCTTACTACTTTGGCCATGTCCACGCATATCTGGCGCAACTATGTGGTAGTCTGCCGCCAAGTAATCTCCTAAACTAGACCACACCAAAGCATGATCGCCTAAGCCATGTAACAGCAGTAAAGGTTGTTGGCCTTGATTCCACTCTAAATAAGAAAGTTGGATATCAGGCTTTGATAAAGTTTGACGTACAGCCATCATTGCACATCCAGGCGTAGATAGTTTTGCGTTTATATGGTACTGCGGAAGATGGGGAGCAGCACTTCGGCTACGCTCAGTGACCAGGGGGCAGAGGAGGCAGGGGAAAAGGTTATGGTTCGGCAAGCTCACCAACCAGGTTAAAGGGAAAAGGAATAAATTTAATCTTTCCCCTT
>NZ_JAVRBY020000086.1:0-23768 GCF_034531035.1 Nostoc sp. DedQUE02
CCGCGAATACTGAACAAGCGATCGCTTCTTTTTCTCGTGCACTAGAAGTTACTACCCGTAACGACTTTCCAGATAATTGGGCAAAGACGCAAAATAATCTGGGAAATGCTTACAGTTATAGAATATTGGGTGAGAAAGCCGAGAATATTGAAATTGCGATCGCTACTTATACTGCTGCACTAGAAGTTTCTACCCGTCGCGACTTTCCAGATGATTGGGCAAGGACGCAATTTAATCTGGGGAATACTTACCTTTACAGAATCAGAGGAGATAAAGCTGAGAATTTAGAACGAGCGATAACTGCTTATACTGCTGTACTGGAAGTTTACACCCGCACTGTTTTTCCTTACGAATATGTCGAAACTTTATTCATGCTGGGTATTGCCTACAAAGAAGCAAACCAATTTGATTTAGCTTACAGTAAGTTGGCTGCATCCATAAAAATAGTGGAATCTTTGCGAGGAGAAATTGTTTCTGATGATCAGGCAAAGCTTAAACAAGCAGAAACATGGAACAAACTTTATAGACGCATGGTAGAAGTTTGCCTAAAATTGGGTAACGTTAAGGAAGCGATTGAATACGTTGAGCGTAGTAAAAACCGTAACTTAGTTGAACTTATCCTCAACCGCGATCTCAAAACCTTCTTCCCTCAACAAGTTGTGACTCAACTAGAACAACTGCGAGACGAAATAGCGATCAATCAGTATCAGCTCCAAAATGGCAAAACTGAAAATCCAACAGCCCTAGCTCAATATCTTCAAGAGTTACGAAACAAACGCCAAGAATTACAAGATCAATACTTGCCTATTGGTTCTGGTTTTAATTTTAACTTATTCCAAGCAACTTTGAATAACAATACAGCGATTATAGAATGGTATATCGCTAGAGAGGAAATTTTCACTTTTGTTATCCAGTCCAATGGACAAGAAGTAAATTTCTTACAATATCAACCAGAAGACATAAAATCCCTCTTTGATTGGGAAATTGAATATATGATGGACTACGCCGCATACGTAGAAAATAACCAAAACCATCAATGGCAGGATCAGCTAGAAGAACGCTTGAAAAAGTTAGCAGAAATCCTGCATATAGAGGAAATATTAGCTTATATACCTAAACACTGCGACAGACTAATTCTCATTCCCCATTGCTTTTTGCATCTGCTTCCTCTCCATGCTTTACCTGTGAAGGAATTATACTTACTTGACTTATTCCCCAACGGTGTAGGCTATGCACCCAGTTGTCAACTTCTGCAACAAGTGCAACTGCGTCAACGTCCTGACTTTCAATCTTTCTTTGCTATTCAAAACCCTACAGAAGACCTTTTTTATGCAGACTTAGAAATAGAAATTATTCAGCATTATTTTCCGATTGAAGAAACAACAATACTGGGTGGAAAAGATGCTAGTAAAAAAGCTTTAGATACAAGAATAGCAAATTTAGCAGAAGTAAATTGTCTTCACTTTTCGTGTCATGGTTTTTTTGACCCCAACACCCCTGCTAATTCTTGTCTAGTTTTAAATGGTGCAATTGTTAATGAAAAAATTGACCTCAATAAATGCTTAACTTTCGCTGATTTATTCAATAAAGATTTTAATCTCAATCAATGCCGTCTCGTTGTCCTTTCTGCCTGTGAAACTGGTATGATTGACCCCCTAAATACCAGCGATGAATATATTGGCTTACCTAGTGGATTTCTTTATGCAGGAAGTTCAAGTGTAGTCAGTAGTCTTTGGACAGTTGATGATGTTTCTACAGCATTTTTATTTATTAAATTCTATGAAAACTTGCAAAACTATCCAGAATTAAAACAGGGAGATATAGCAGTAGCTCTAAATAAAGCTCTGACTTGGTTAAAAAATCTTACCAGTGAAGAAGGAGAGCAGCTTTTACAGCAAATTCAGCCCTATATTGATATTATGTTTCAAGGACAAGATGACATTCTTAAAGAGTTATTTATTGATGGCGCAAAAACTAAACTTCAATCTAATCCCCAACCATTCGCCAATCCTTTTTATTGGGCAGCTTTTACAGCTATTGGTTATTAGAATCAGATGAATTAGAATTACACCATGTTTTTACACCTTTTTTAGTTAAATAAATAACCACAGGAGTAGCAATAGCCTGGGGAATTTGACCTGTAGCCGTTAAACTACTCACAGCAACAGCTAATAGTCCAGCCATTAAATCATCAATAAATGTTTCATCGCAAATAATATGACGAAATTTTTGTGCTAATTCATCTAAAATTGGCTTTGATTTAGTAATAGAAATATTATATTTAGGAGCAAGTAAATTTACAGCTTTAGCTAAATCCCCACCAGATGCTTCTATGATTTTAATTGCATAAAGAGCATCATCTAACCCTGTAAATTTATCACGATATTCGGCAATTTCTTCAGAATTAAGGATAATAGAGTTAGTAGTCATGTTTTTTAATGATTCTTACGGTTTTACCAAAGTATCATAATGTAGGTATGAGTGCAAACTTCGCAATTTTGCTATTAAATTAACTTATTAGCAAACAATCTTTAAAGTAGATTCTTAATTCTTTCCCCAATTGTTAGAAACTAATATTATCCTAGAGATAAGAAGTAAATAGAGAAATGATGGAAATCTTGTAAAGACGCGATACGTCTCTAGTAACTAAATAATTAAATCCTTATGGCAAACACTATTTCAATTACCGATTTTCCAATTCCTAATCCCGTCCCAAAACCAACTATTATTCGTTTAGAAGATATCTTTAAAGTCTATGGCAGTGGCGAAACTGAAGTCAAAGCCCTTAATAATGTGAATTTGACTATCCACGAAGGCGAATATTGTTCAATTATGGGGCCTTCTGGTTCAGGTAAATCCACAGCGATGAATATTATCGGCTGTCTAGATCGTCCCACAGGCGGACATTATTACTTAGATAATATCGATGTGGCGCAAATGGATGATAAATCATTGGCACACATCCGTAATAAGAAGCTGGGGTTTGTCTTTCAACAATTCCATTTATTGACCCAACTAACAGCATTAGAAAATGTGATGCTGCCAATGGTCTATGCTAGTGTCGATTCAAAAGAAAGAAGCGATCGCGCAACAGTTGCCCTGACGCGAGTAGGTTTAGCAAATCGCCTCAACAACAAACCAACTCAGCTATCTGGTGGACAACAACAAAGAGTAGCGATCGCCCGTGCGATCGTCAATCGTCCCGTAGTCCTCTTGGCCGATGAACCTACAGGCGCACTTGATTCGCGCACAACCCAAGAAGTGTTAGATATTTTTGGCGAACTCAATGCCAGTGGAATCACTGTCGTCATGGTGACACATGAACCAGAAGTCGCGCGTCAAACCCAGCGCATCGTCTGGTTCCGTGATGGTCAAGTAGTACATTCCAACCTTACGCCAGCCGACTTAAATCAGTTGGCTGTCTCGTAGGTTTTTAAAGTCCGTGTAGCCAGGACTTCCAGTCACCAAAGCTGATTACAAACTTGGAGTTTTCCCTGTTTCTGCTTGCGTTGCGATCGGCTTGACATCGGTGTAACCCACTTCATCAGCTATTGTCCGAAACACTGACATTTGTTCTTCAAAATCTAGTCCTTCAATTTGGTCAAGCAGATCATTAATTGCTTTACTTGGCTGGTAGCTATCTGGCATCCCAACTACCTTATCCCCCATAGCTACCGCCCAAGCATACCAAACTAACAACTGGTTGTTTTCTTTGATCGCCCCATAAGCACGAGAATATTCTGTGTCTTTGCGGTTAACGATATCCCGCATAATATCTAGTTGCTGCTCATCGGATAATTTAAAATAATCTCCTAGCAGAAGTGGTGCTAACTCTGGTTCAGCCGCAGCCGGAGCTGCGGGTGTGACGGAATCACCCATTTTTTTATAAGCAAAATAGAACCAGGCTAATTTAGCATCGGTATCTAGGGCGTTAAATCCATCCACCAATTTTTGAGTTTCATTGCTCTGAGCTTGAGAAATAGTTTTGTCGTAACTTGCAGTCATTATTATTTATCTCCAAGATAATTTATAAGTGAAACTAATTCTTACCAAAGTTTAAGGATCAGATTCTACTATCGATAGAAAGAGTTAAATTAATTAGAAATTGCAGCTTTAATCTATCTTTTAATAGAGGTAAAAGTCTCTCGGAAGGAAGCAAAAAATTAGGAATTGCCTTGCTATGATCGCTCAAGTAAGCAATAAAAAATTTACTTAAGGATTTTAATTATGCCTGATGAAGTAAAGCCCAATTTAAATGAAGCTCCCACCCATGATGCTCAATTAGCTGCCGAAAACATAGCTAGTGGTGAAGAGCAAACGCCAAAAACAGATTTTGATGCTGATTATGCCACTGCACAAAAATTCAGCGTGAGTGATGTTGACCGCACAGGTGAAGGTGCAGCAGCGGCCGAAGCCGCTACTGGATCTCAAAATAAAATCTCTAAGCCACAAGAGACAAAACCTCAATCACAGTCAACTGGTAATCCTGATGATTTTGCAGAGTTAGCCAAGGAAGTTGGGAATTCTAAAACTGAGGTCGCAAGTAATGTCAGTGATGATTTAGTAGAACAAGCTTTGGAAAAGGGTCAACCTCAAAAGTAATTTTTCCAACTAAAAACGTTACGCGTAGCTTGCTTCCACGTTCGCGGAGCGTGCCATAGGCAAGTGGTACTACGCTCAGGGTCAACGCCAAGTGCAGATAAGGCGTTGATTCTGACTTTTGAATTAGAGAAAAGCTGAATTCTTGTTAAATAATCCCATAATTCACCCAGTAGCTTCAAAAGTAACGTCTGCGTGCCATCAAACCAATCCCAATTAGACATATACCGAGCGGACATAATATTATTTGGCGTGCAAACGGATAGATGCAATCTTTAAATTGCATTTTTCAGCAGTTATTCAAATATCATCTCATGCAATTTGACCAGATTATTAATTAACCACTATTCATCACTTCTAATAGTTCGCTAGGTTGTTGAATTAAATAATCTGGATTTTGCTTGGCTAATACTTCCGGTGAGTTAAAGCCCCAAGTCACTGCAATCACTTGGATATTTGCTTTTTTAGATGCTTCTATATCTCTGGTTTCATCCCCGACATAAATCACTTCTTGAGGTTTGAGTTGCTTCTGCCTCAATACATTATTAATGATCGTTGTTTTACCAAAAATTGTAATTCCTGAGTAAATAAAATCAAATAAGTGATTTAAATCATTAATTGTGAGGAACTGCGTCACATTTTCTTTAGAATTAGAAGTGATAATACCCAGTTTATATCCTTGATTTTGCAATTCTATTAATGCTTCTTTAATTCCCGGAATTGGTTTTAATTCGGGAATTTTGTTTTTTAATTCCCCTTTAACTTTTTTAACTAAAAAAGGTATTTTAAATAAAGAAACTCCTGAATACTTAATAATTTCCCTAGAGGTTAAGTTCTTAAGGAGGGATAATTGTTCTGGGCTGATGTGTCTATAACCAAAGTCTACAGCTAAACGATTAGCAATACTTACAAGGGCATCTACTGTATCAGCAATAGTGCCATCAAAATCAAAAATAATTACTTTCGGGGTCATTCTTTGCCTGGATGCGTCAAGATTAGCTAGGGCGTTGCGTCGTAACATTTCTGGCTTAATCCGCCGCAAGGCAGATGCTGGAAATTGTTTGTCCCACTCCTGATCTGAGATTTGGGCTAATTCTAGCAGTTTGGGAGCAATATTCCCAACATAAGGCTGGAACTCTGTAATATCAGTTGTGGTGGCAAAGCGTTGATTCCAAGGACAAACATCTTGGCAAATGTCGCAACCAGCAACCCAGCCCTGCAAATGAGGTGTAATTGTTTGTGGCAATTCCTCGGCGCGATTTTCAATGGTATGATAAGCAATACAGCGATTAGCATCGACGACAAAAGGCTGGGTAATTGCACCTGTAGGACAAGCCTGAAGACAACGAGTACAGCTACCACAGTGTTCTGTATGCGGGCGATCGCTCTCTAATTCTAAATTGGTCAACACTTCTCCCAGAAATACCCAAGAGCCAAATTCGCGTGTAATTACATTACCATTCTTGGCAATCCAACCAATTCCGGCAAGTTGAGCCAACACTTTATCTTGCACTGGCCCAGTGTCTGCATAATAACGAGCTACTACGCCTGCATCAAGTGATTCTAGCCATGTAGATAGCTGCTTGAGTTTTTTATGCATCACCTTGTGATAATCTCTTCCCCAACCATAACGGGAAATTTTGGCATATTCCTCGCTTTCAGGACGTTGATGTGGTGTGTAGTAATTCAACGCCACACATACTAGCGATCGCACTTCTGGCATCACTAAGCGGATATCCTGACGCTTTGGGTTAGCCATCCATTTCAGATCGGCGTGATAACCCAGTTCAATCCATGCTTGTAACCTCTGCGCTTCTATGGCATTTACCCTATCTACAGCAGTAATTCCAACTTTATGAAAGCCCAACTCGCTGGCTTTTTCTTTCACCAGACTGCTGTTTGTTACGAAATACTGATTCATTTTTTTATTTGGATTTTGCCTAACTAAAGGCAATTTCATTCTACATTATGTAGTCAATACCTTTGCTTAAGATTTATTAATTACCATACATATAACCTGTTTTAAGCTGCATATAGGACTCATATTTGATTTCTGAAAAAATTCAGTGCAACTCAAAGAGGCTTCTTACTTATTGCCTATTGCCTATTGCCTCTTGCCTATTGCCTCTTGCCTATTGCCTATTGCCTATTGTCTATTGCCTATTGCCTTCTGGACAAATAAGTATGGCTACGCCAAGTTGCGCGAACATAAATCAAATCGGATTGCTATAGTAGCTTAAATCTTCCATCGTGAGGCAGATTTACCAATATGTAGCAATCTATCTCAATAGCGGCTTTCTTTTTAGCTATTTTTGTATTGAAATTAATATTCAGCTAGCATATACAGGTAATTCTATGACCTCTGCTGAATTTATATCTCCAGCGCAGTTGACAGAAGAATTCCAAATCGAGGGAATTACAGAACAAAGTGTACTGCGTTATTTTGAAACCTTAAATGCAGGAGAATTTGAGACGACTGCTGCCTTGTTTGCGGTAGATGGTGTAATGCGTCCACCATTTGAATCTGATCTTGTAGGGACAGATGCGATCGCAGCCTACTTAAAACAAGAAGGCCAAAACATTAAAGCTTACCCTAATGCCGGAATAGTCGAGACTTTAGAAAACGGTGATATCCAAATCCAGATAACAGGCAAAGCACAAACTTCGTGGTGCAGTGTGAATGTCTTGTGGCTATTTATCCTCAACCAACAACGGCAAATTTCCTATACTAGAATCAAACTTTTAGCTTCCCCCAAAGAGTTACTTTCTTTACGTCGTGAAAACTAGCAAAAAACTTTCAGGAGGCAGGAGGAATCATCATAAATAAATTTAGGCTTCCGTGTGAGCGTCAGTCGAACGGGATTTAATGAGTTTTAATAAGAAAGAATATTTAATACTTAATTTTGCCCAAAAAGGGCAAATTTTTAAACAAATATTCAGATGTTCTCTAACCCGCTTTGCCTGACGCTATCAACCACTCAGACAAAACTCATGGCTTTATTCTGATTCCTGAATTCTTCATAAATAACATTACTTGAATAGTAACTTTTATCTATTGGACTAATTCAGGTAAAGTAGCTTCTAACTTGAGACAATTAGCACCATTAACCTGTAACTTGTAATCTACTTTATCCATGAGACGATTCATAATCAGCCAACCATAACCACCTTCTTGTTTTTCCAGAGGATTGGGAGCGTAGTAATTAGACATATCAAAACCTTCGCCGTAGTCCCAAACTTCTAGGGCAAGATCCCGGTTTTCCACTTCCAAACGCAGTAAAATCGGTAAATTTGGTTTGTCCTTGTGGGCATGACGGACTGCATTTGAATAGGCTTCAACTAACGCCAGTCTCAAACGACTTGATTGCCGCGACCAATCCACAGATTCTCCTAGCTGGATTTTCAAACATCCCAGCAACCAGTTTTCGACAATATTCAGAAAATTCAAGTCACTTGGTACATGGAGCTCACTTTTCATGACTTACAAAATCTCCAGTGAAAGTATAGTTTGATCGTCTTCTTGAACGTGATTATCTGCTTGGATGCGAGCTAGTAAATGGTTAAGAGAAAGTGGTTTTTGCTCTTGTTGTAAGAGTTGCCAAAGACCATCTTGATTCAGCATAAAACGCTTCGCTGGCTCAACCCCAGGTATAGCTGGTGCTGATAAATCAGGATTATTTGATACCATTGCTTCTGTAATTCCATCACTGGCTAATAACAATGTGTCGCCAGTAGTGAGAACCACGCGACCAGACTCTGCCTGCCACTTAGGCAAGATTCCCAAAGGAATGCTACGGACTTTGAGGTAATTGGGATTGTCGGTTAAAGCCGAGCAGCGTGACCATAATAGTGGATAGATGTGACCGGCATTAGTATAGACGAGTTCCTTAGTGCTAGGGGTATAACAAGCTAACACAAGAGTGATAAAATAATTGTTGCTAATTAAATCTTCACTCAAAGCGTGGTTGAGGTTCTGCATAACCACATTTGGCTCTGCTGGTGACTCTTGAGATAATTCCCGGCGCAAGACTGAAATAATACTAGCCATAAATAAAGCGGCTGGAACGCCCTTGCCAGAAACGTCACCCACCGCCAACCACAAATCGCCTTTGGGGTGGACAAAAACTTCAAAAAAATCGCCTCCTACTTCCCGTGCTGGATAGCAGCAAGCTTGCACCTTTACGCCTTTGATATCAGGTAAACTTTGGCGTAGCAAATTGTATTGAATTTGACGAGCCACCTCCAATTCAGTGTGAATTTGCTGTTGCTTTTCTTGGAGGCGCTGGTAGAGTTTTGCTTGGGATAGAGCTAAGGCTGCTTGTTCGGCAACACCTGCAATCAGTTGGATGTCTTCATCTTCCCAAGGGCGATCGCGTCCCCATTGATGGAGGGCCAGCACAGCCAATAAATGCTGATGATAGCTAAGTGGCACAACTAAGTGATGACAAGGATTACCGTTATATACATCTTGAGCAAGTTGATAATGACGGGTTTCCAGCACCTTTTCAATTAAAACACTAGGATCGAAGAAGCAATCTGAGACAGTGGATTTGGGATCGTGGTAAACAAACTTGTCTTGTATGAGGCGATCGCCCTCTACTGGTCTGAGTAAGCAACTGGTAGCTTCAAATGTTTCTCCAATAGTTGCGACAATTTTTTGCAGCATACTATCGTAGTCTAAAGATTCCCGAATTGCTGTTGTTACCGCATTAAACAAAGATTCTCGCCGTAGGGCCCGACGCAACTCTTGGGTACGCTTCTTAACTAAGCGATATGTATCAGTCGCTTGCTCAACTAACCCTCTGAGCCTTTCTGGATTCCAAGGTTTGGTAATATACTTAAATACCTGACCGGAGTTAATCGCATCGACCAAATCTTCGACATCAGTAAAACCAGTTAACAAAATCCGAATCGTGTCTGGATAGCGTTCTACGGTGCGACTAAAAAATTCAGTCCCATTCATTTCTGGCATTCTTTGGTCAGAAATAATCACCGCCATCTCGCCAAATTGATCCAAGATTTCCATAGCACCAAAGGCATGATTGGCTTTATATACTTGAAAATCTCGCCTAAAAGTGCGGTAGAGTAAATCTAAGTTATCTGGCTCATCATCTACCACCATGAGCTTAAGTTTTTCCGCCCCGATCTCAGCCATATTTGACTTTTTTTTTCACATATTTGAATGGCGAGATAGTATGATGTTTATCCCACCTGATAAATAACAGAAAATCAGAGAATCCCTTCACTTTGAAAATATAACTTTCTCAAAGTTGTGAGTTTCCCTCGATGTCCTCAATTGATCCACACCAAAATTAAATTTATCCAACTAACCCAGAACGCAAGGCGCGGACTGCTGCTTGGGTACGGTCATCGGCACATAGCTTATTCAAAATATTGCGGACGTGAGTTTTAACAGTCCCAACAGTGATGTAAAGCCTTTCCGCAATTACTGCATTACTACAACCTTCGACAATCAACTGTAACACTTCCAATTCCCTTTCTGTCAGGGTGTAAGGTTGAATTCCTTCCATCTCAACAGAATCAGGGTTAGGGGCAATAGTTTTAGTACCGACAAAAGCCGATTCCAACTTTTGGGGATTTTGTTGCGCTTGTTGTAATACAATCCGAGCGATCGCCGGATCGATCCAAGCGTTGCCATTGTAAGTTACTCGCACTGCTTCCAGCAAATTATCAAATTTGATATCTTTCATACAGTAAGAGTCTGCACCAGCAGCAAAAGCTGCCAATACCGCTTCTTTGTTATCCCGCAGCGTCAAAATTAAAACCTTTGTAAGTAGCTGTTGCCCATTAGTAGTAGATTTTACCTCCCGTGTTAACTCGATGCCATCCTTATCTGGTAAACCAATATCTACAATGGCAATATCTGGTCGTACCATTTTTAACATTTTTAGCCCCTCAAGAGCATTGGCAGCTTCACCTACAACTTCAATTTCATCCTTTTGCTGTAGTGCTGTCCGAATACCTACACGAGTTAGGTCATGATCTTCAATTAAAGCGATACGAATTTTACTCATAGCCAACTACAGCCCGTGACACTACCTATAACCATAAAGTCGAGTTTCGTTACATACTCCTACACTAACTGCAAGTAGTATAGTGGAGGCTTCTGTTCCCGGAACCAGAGTTGCGAGTTGAGCGTTTTATACTGAGTGAATATTACACTTTAACAATAAAAGTTGGACTGGTTCAGCCCAAGTACAAGCGCCCAAGACTAATAGAAATATGAGTTAAATTAATTATGCGTTACCTGAAATACTTGTATAGAATAGCACTGCTACGTCTATATATTCTTTTTCACTCATATTTCTAACTAGTTTAATTATGTTTTCTATTGTTGCAGAGCAATGGGGTATCTCTCCTGTGGAAGTTCTAATATAAAAAATTTGATAAACTTAACATTCATGGAAAATCTGGTGTAAGGATTACTCAAGAATAGGCTATGTCTAACGACAATCAAGCATTTTCAGTTTTGGGAATACCAGTTCATCTGATGGCTAACTATCCAGGCTGGTTATTAGAATGCCTGCACGCAGGCAAAGGAACTCATGTAGTAACGCTTAATGCAGAAATGACTATGCAGGCAGAGCGAAATCAATTATTAGCTCAGGTCATTAAAAATGCTGAACTCGTGATTCCAGATGGAGCCGGGGTGGTTCTGTATTTACGATGGCTGTTATGGCAAAAAGTGCAGCGTTTTCCGGGGATTGAATTGGCAGAAAAACTTTTGCAAGAACTTGGGCAACAGAAGACAGGAGCAAAGGTATTTTTCTATGGAGGTGCGCCTGGAGTGGCCGCAAATGCGGCAAATTTTTGGCAGCAGCAAATTCCAGATTTGAATATAGTCGGCACTCACTCAGGCTATCATTCGGCAGAAGAAGAAGCGCAATTGCAACAAACTCTTGCTCAATTGCAGCCAGAAGTGATTTTTGTCGGTTTGGGAGTGCCACGTCAAGAGTTATGGATTGCCGAAAATCGCCATTTGTGTCCTCAAGCAATTTGGATTGGCGTTGGTGGCAGTTTTGATATTTGGTCGGGAACTAAAACTCGCGCTCCCGCCTGGTTAGGAAATAATAATTTGGAATGGTTATATCGGCTTTATCAAGAACCTTGGCGCTGGCGGCGGATGTTGGCTTTGCCAGCCTTTGCTGTGAAAGCGTTTGTTTATCGTTTGACAGCAAGGGGTGCAATTAGTTAATGGGGCAGGGGGCAGGGGATGAGGAGATGTGGTGATGCAAAGAAAAGATTAATACTATCTCTGTGTAAAAGTATCCCTATGCCCAATGCCCAATTCCCAATTCCTAATTCCCAATGCCCAATTCTGAGTATTATTACTTAGTAAATATTAAAGTCTTCAAAAACTTTTAAATTTTCTTTGTTGAATTTAAATTCCCAGGCAAAACCTGGGAATCCTTATTTTTGAGAGGAATGTCACATCTGAGCTATCAAACTGTTTGGTTGTGGGTATGAGGAAAATTTAACAATGCCAGTATTAACAACTCAAGTGAAGACAGACAAATCTGTTCGTAGAGAGGACTGTGAAACTCAACAGCACGGTAGCAATACTACTGCAAAGGTGCTATTGCAATCTGTAACCAAGACCTATACTAATGGCTCTCACGCCTTGTTGAATGCGAACCTTGAAGTAAAAAAGGGAGAATTTCTGTTTATCACGGGGCCAAGTGGTTCTGGCAAATCAACGCTCTTGAAGTTGCTGTATGGGCAGGAGTTGCCTACACAGGGAGAAGTAATTGTTGATGAATGTAATGTAGCGGATTTACGGGGCGATCGCTTGTCATTATTGCGGCGACGAATTGGTATTGTGTTTCAAGACTACAAATTGATTACCCAACGCACAGTGGCAGAAAATGTCACTTTTGTGCTGCAAGCTCAAGGGTATACCCGTAAAGAAATTCAACGACGTTTAGAACCAACCTTAAAGCTGGTAGGTTTGCTGAATAAAGCTGACTGTTTTCCAGATCAACTGTCTGGGGGAGAGCAACAGAGGGTGAGTATTGCCCGTGCGATCGTTGGTACGCCACCCTTGCTGCTGGCGGATGAGCCTACTGGAAATCTCGATCCAGATAATTCCTGGCAAGTGATCCAGATTCTCCAGAAGTTAAATTCCTTTGGGGCTACAGTAATTGTTACCACCCACGATGAACAATTGGTAAGGCGGTGCAATCATCCAGTAGTGCAAGTTCGTAATGGAAAGCTGTCTCGAAAATAGTCATTAGTCATTAGTCGCTTGTACTGAGTTTCGACACTTCGACTACGCTCAGTGCATCGCTACGCGGTAATCGAGCGACTTGCACTGAGCGGCATCGAAGTGAGTCGAGATTCAACTACCGCGTAGTCGTTGGCGCACTCTCTCGTAGAGAAGTATTGGTCTTTGGTCATTTGCAAATGACAAATGACAAATGACAAATGACAAATAACTAATAAATATGGTGTTTGACTTTTGCTGATACGGGTGTAAAAATTGCTGCTGTTTTGGGGGGTAACACTTGTAGGCGATGGTCTCCGACCGACCGGAGGGCATCGCAGGCTTGTAAACTCTTAAAAGCTGCGTCTCGAACTACAACTTCTTCCTCTCGACTAAGTAAGAGTTGCAAGCATTCCACAACATCTTGCTGCACTGAAGAATCAACTCGCTTACGACTGATCAATTTAGTTAGTTGACTTAGAGCAATCAACCGCTTCAATGGCTCTTTTTCTGTTAAATTGA
This sequence comes from Nostoc sp. DedQUE02, assembly GCF_034531035.1. Lineage (NCBI taxonomy): Bacteria > Bacillati > Cyanobacteriota > Cyanophyceae > Nostocales > Nostocaceae > Nostoc > Nostoc sp. DedQUE02. Next base: position 13,346 of record NZ_JAVRBY020000086.1, read on the forward strand.
CCAACAACTGATCGAGGTGGTCTTCTTCTCGATTTTCATAGAAGTTGATAATTTGCCATACCAATAAAATTAAAGTTAACAGTGTTCCCACGCCTTGTACGATAGCACCAGCAGCAATCCAAGGGCTGTGAGAGTCAACCCATATTGCTGCTGCCATGTAAGTGCTGACAGTAGCAAGACCACCACTGATGACTGCTAACACTAACCGACGATTTGAACTATTTAAAGACTTACGTATTTTAGACCAGTGCAATTTCCAGTCCCACTCTTGCATTGAGTAAACCAATACCATTACTCCAATGCCAATTAAGAGAGCCAATAGCAGTTTCCAGTTCCACAACAACATGGCAACAACGATTGTCAGGAACCCAAGAAAGCCCCCAGGCCCAGAGAAGCGCTTAAATGTTTGCTTCTTTATGGCTCCCTTTGTCTTGATTTTTGGAAGCGACCAGTTCCAGCCGGGGATTTGGTTGATCAATTGCTGCCAAGAAGACGAAGCCTGTGCCACAGTGTTTACCTACTTGATTACGAAATTACCTATTGTATAAGTTTTACTATGGATGAAGAAAGGATGAAGGTTCAAACCACAAGATTTCCGGTTTTATGGACGGATAATAAACTAGTAAAGTACGGCGCAAACTAAGATACCATTTTCAATGGCTCAGAGCAAGGGGATCTTGTACGTAAGTTCTAATTAAAGACAAAAATGAAAGTTATCAAGAGTGAATTGACCATCAAAAGCACAGAAGGTAACGCTGTAGATGTTGTTCGCATTTATAGATAATAAGGTATTGGGGGAAATTGCCGAGTCTGAGTTGGCAAGATTAGAGCCTGGTAGTATAGTTTGAGCGAGCAGTTGCCGATCGCGATCGTAGGCGGAAAGCACTAGCCGTTGTGAACTAGTAACATAGGCGCTAACCGAGTTAACCGGACGCAAGAAAGTAGCTTCTAAAAATCCGTTTTTGGGCGCTCCCATTAAGACTGTTAGCCCTGAATAGGCTGGAAATGCTGGATTTGATGGCTGTATTGCTAAAGAATTATGAAAAATTACTCCCCAGCGTTCATATTGGCGCTCTACTGCTTCAAAACACTTCAAGTCTTCTAAGTCTAAAAAAATACAAGTAGGTACAGTAACTCTGGCAGCATCAAGAGCTGGCTCGATCTGACCTCGCCAAGCTGAAGCTTTAATTTCGTTTTGGATATTAAAGTTGTCAAGCGCAAATTTAGCGTCTTCAATCGTTGGTAGTTTATTTGATTGAAGAGCAGCCTGCTTTACCATGACATCCCGCCTTACCATTACTTAGACAATAATCAGATTATTTATACATTAAAAACTATTATTTCTACATATATTAAGTAGAATTAACAGCTTATTAAAATAAGCGTTTTAACTATATGTTGACGCTCAAAATTAATTGGTTTTTTGATAGACTAGCATAAAAACTTATGCGGGATTCACGCTGGAGTTATCCTCGCTACCATGATAAACCCTTATAAAACAGTAATTTCAACGTTAATCTACTTTTTAGTATAAAAAAAATCACCAAATCTTTACAAGTAATCCAGTAATTTTATATCTACTTAATCTGACGCTAGCGAGAAGTCTTAAAGTGATTGGTTCACTCATAATAACAATGACCGCAAAGTTTGAACTAAACACATGAAGAGTGCTGAATCCTGTTAGCGGTAACAGGGCGTTGAGCCAGTGCTGAGTTAAAAGACCAGGTTTTTTTCACTTCTGCCAGTTAATCACTACAGTCAATAAAAAATACTTATGTTTCAACCACTAGGATTTGAACAACGCTCCATAAATACCTCACTAGGTAGAACTGTATATTATACTGCTGCTGGAGCGCCTTGGCAGGACAATGTTACCGACAACGATGAGCGGGAAACTTTGGTGTTCCTGCACGGCTTTGGTGGTGGATCTTCTGCTTATGAGTGGTCGAAAGTTTATCCGGCTTTTGCTGCTGAATATCGGGTGATTGCGCCAGATTTGATCGGTTGGGGGAGGTCTGAACATCCGCCACGGAGTTATAAGATTGAGGATTATTTGACGACGATTCGGGAGTTTTTTGAGCAGACTTGTACTGGGCCTGTAACAGCGATCGCTTCTTCTTTAACCGCAGCATTTACAATTCGGGTAGCAGCAGATCATCCTGATTTATTCAAGTCTTTAATTCTTACCACTCCCGCCGGACTTTCTGACTTTGGTGAAGACTATTCCCGTAGTTTTTTTGCCCAGTTAGTTAGCGTTCCCATTGTAGATCGTTTACTTTACAGTACTGGAATTGCTACTGATGGTGGTATTCGCGGCTTCTTAGAACAACGGCAATTTGCTAAATCCAATCGAGTTTACCAGGAAATTGTAGATGCTTATCTACAATCCGCCCAACAGCCAAATGCTGAGTATGCAGCACTATCCTTTGTCCGTGGCGATTTATGCTTTGATTTATCCCTTTACATTCAACAGTTGACCACTCCCACCGCCATTATTTGGGGACAAAAGTCAGAATTTACCGGCCCCTCAATTGGTCGCCGTCTTGCCGAAATCAATCCCCAAGCGATCCGATTTTTTCAACAGTTGGAAGATGTCGGATTAACACCACAGTTGGAATTACCAGCAGTGACAATCGGGTTAATTCGCAAATTTTTGCCTTTGCTTAATTAATACGATCAAAACTGCCTTTGTGGTTCCGAGGGACTACAGCAATCCGATTTGATTTTTGTTCGCGTAGCGTGGCGTAACCATACTTATTTGCGTAGGAGGCAATAGGCAAGAAGCTTTTTTGAGTTGTACTGAATTTTTTCAGAAATCAAATATGAGTTTTATATATAGCAATCTTGAATAATTCGTGAGAAACAAGATCCCCGACAACTTTTACGAAGTCGGGGATCTCCGGCTGGCAATTTTCACAAATTAAATAGGATTGCGATAGAAAATATTATCAACAAAAGTCATAATACTATTTGTCTTTCAATCTAATATCAATGACAGTTGCATTGAAGTTGTAGTTATAGCCTTCTAACTCAAATGGCATCCCAATTTTCACTTTACTGCTACCTAGAACTGGCCCGCTTTCAGTGCTTTTGGCTTTACCTTCTAAGGTCAAAAGCATATCTGTACTAAAATTGTTGGTCTTGGGATCTGGTAGTTCTTTAACAGTGCCATCAGGTTGGAAAACATTGACTGTTCTAGGTAGCTGTTGAACAGATTTAATCTCAATCGGCCCCCCGTATGGTTGATTGCGGATAATCACGCTAGTTTTCCCGCCTTTTTTTAAGCCACTGTTAAATAATTGCTCTGGATCGCGTACATTCAAACCACGAACCACTAAGTCTACTTCTATGGGTACTATTTTCTCACCGATTTGGGCAAGACCCAAGCTAGACAAGAAGGTAGACAAGATGACAAATATAACTACCAGAGTTACCAGCGCAGCGCCTAAATCTAGGAGGTTGATTTTGCCGAACAAACGACCTTTTGAATCTAAAATAGCCATAAAAAATTTTCCGAGGTAATAGTGAAGTAATTGATTGTCGCAAGAAGGTTTTTGATGGGAAGAGCAATTTTCCCTATTTGGTAATAACTCAATGCATCTGGGGATTATGGTTATGCGACAGTTTATCACGAGTTCGTAAGTTACCAGGAGCGATAGCTAACCCAGAAACTATTACTTGTTAAGACTGACGCAGCTAGAAAGTCAAATCTAGTGTTTAAGCCTATCTCTAGAGAGAATCCCTAGTTCCCCGCAGTTCGGTAGATTTGCCTAAAGATTATCCTGATAACAACTCCTTTGGTCTGGAGTTAAGAATGCAACTTAGAATACTCTAAATCCGTCTCATTATTTGTCTCATTATTTTATGTTCTCCCAAAATAATCTTCAGAGCGTATTATGTTCAACTGGAAAGGTTTTGTTGTAAATTACCGTGTATGGCGGCGTCGTTGGTTTTATCCCCTAATTTCGGTGGTAGTTGCCCTGAGTTTGTGCCTGAGTACACCCTTGCCTGGAAGAACTTTAGATTTCTTGCCTCTTCTACTTCAAGGAGTTCAGGCATTTCAGCTTTCTAATATATCTCCTAATCAAGAAGTTGATCTTGGTAAGCAGATTAATCAGGAATTAGTCGGCAGTCAAGTCCGACTTTACCGCAATCCCGAAGTTAATCGTTATGTAGAGCAAGTTGGTCGGCGTTTAGCAGCGAATAGCGATCGCCCCGATCTCCCCTATACTTTCCAGATCGTTCAGGATGACACTATTAACGCCTTTGCGACCTTGGGCGGCTATGTATATGTCCACACGGGTTTGCTGAAAACCGCAGACAATGAAGCGGAACTAGCAGGTGTACTCGCCCATGAAATTGGTCACATTGGGGGGAAACACGTAGTCAAGCAGATGCAGCAAAAAGCCCTTGAAAGTGGTCTATTAACAGCAGCTGGCTTAGATCGGAATTCAGCAGTGCAAATTGGTGTACAGATAGCACGAGACTTACCACGCAGTCGTAAAAATGAATTTGAGGCCGATCAAAGAGGACTACGGACTTTAACACGTACTGGTTATGCCCAGTCTGCAATGGTTTCTTTTATGCAAAAGTTGCTGAAAAAAGGTGGTTCTACTCCAACATTTTTGAGTACACACCCCGGAACCAGCGATCGCATTGATGCCCTCAGACGTGCAATTAACTCTCAACCTAGTAATGGAAAATATGGTTTGGATAACGCTAGTTATAAAGCTAATATTCGACCACTAGTAGGGTCTTGAGGAAATTGGGCATTGAGAAAAAGGAGGCAGAAGGCAGGAGGCAGAAGTTTTTGATTTGTGAATTGATTTCTTCCCACTCCCCCTCATCTCAAATATTGCTTAATTCTTATTGCGGCGATCGAGTTTGATCTTGGCTGGATCAATGGTCGTTACAACCTCTTCTATAGGTAGGATACGGATATAGTTTTTAAAGATGTTAACTTGATAAACTAATTGATTTGTGACATCCAATCCAGTCAACCAGCCACTCCGGGGATGATAAGCGCCAGTATCTATGTCTAGCCATCCCTGTCCTTGTGCCAGTTTCCCAGGAGAAACACCCGGCAGGGTAAAGGTAATGGTGTGACCGATGATAATTTGCTTATCTGGAAAGTAGGGTTTTTCAATGCTGTGAAATTCCTCTCGTATCCAGCACAGTTGATCGGCAGTTTGTTCTGTCACCGATTTGCAAGGGTCAACACCAGCATGAGTTAACCAAATATCCCCTAAGTCAAGGTATGTAGGCAAATTTTTTAACCAATCCAGATGGTCATCGGGAATTGGAGCCTCTTGGTAACTGGCCACGGTAGCTTGCCCTCCACCATACAGCCATGCTTGCATCGTCGAGGAGGGAGTCCTTTCATTGGTGAGAATGTTTAATAACATCTGCTCATGATTTCCCAGCAAACACAGGTAGTTATTTCGTTTGACAAAATTAACCACTTGTGCACTATGAGGTCCGCGATCAATTAAGTCTCCCAGAAAATAGACTTGATCAACTGACGTGGGGGCGATCGCCTCCAACAATGTCATTAAACCTTCATAGTGTCCATGCACATCCCCAATTACAATTCGTCTGGGGCTAGTTTCGCTCATTGTCTCTTAGCTGCAATAGTTTGGGCTAATACTTCTGCTACAGTTTACGCGGTCTGCTTTCCGCAATGAAAGGTAAAAATACTGAAATAAGTTTTATTTTAATTTGATTCTTGTACAACTAATAAACTTAACTTATCAAATATATACAAGGGCAATTATTTTTCAGACATCACTTATAATAACGATGGGTTTAAATTAGCTCTTTTGTGCTAAGTTAAACTATTTAGCTATTGATAAGTTTTAATTTTACAATGTCTAATGATTTTTCTGCTGAAATTAGTTCGCGCATCTGCAAGCACATGAATGACGATCATGCTGATGCTGTAGTGATTTATGCTAAAGCTTTTGGCGGTGTAACAGATGCGATCGCAGCCGAAATGCTGTCAATTGATGCACAGGGTATGGATTTAACAGCGCAAGTAAATGGGGAAACCGTACCAGTTCGCATTCAGTTTGATCATGTTTTAGTAGATGCGGAAGATGCCCATCAAACTCTGATTGCAATGGTGAGGCAGGCGCGGGTGAACGCTAAATAGGAAATGGCAAAGTAATTTATAGCAGTTTTCAATCGATACTATTTCATAATGATATAAATTTCACCTGGTTTTTTGACTTATCACCAAATAATGCTGTCTGGGTATTCTTCTTGAATGGTTGAGATACTATATCAATCGATTTTGGAGGGAATACATCATCCAAAACCTCCAAACTAACATCCCTAAACTACAAATCCCAGAACTACATTTAAAGCTGTATGAATAAGTTCCCAGTACTCTGACTCCAGCACACCCAGTAAACCCAAAATACGACTATTGTCAACAGCACGAATTTGCCCAACATCAATAAAACGGTCTTGATCTAGTCCATTATTTGGTGTTGCTTTTATATTGACAACGTAGGGGGCTTGTTTACTTCCAGGTCGAAATGGTATGACAATTGTCAGCAATCCATACTGATTCATGATGTCATTTTGCACAATCAAACAAGCGCGGATTTTTTTTGCTTCAGCCCCTACTGTTGGATCGAGATTTACCCAACGTATTTCTCCTCGCCGATAAGTTAAATTACTCCCTGGCATTTATGCCATCTCCAGCAACGCTATCCCAGGCAGCAATTTCAGCTTGATACTCTGGATCTTCAGTATCCTGCTTGAGGGCTGCAATTATTTCTGCTGCCAAAATTTGGCGGCGGTGTTCTGCTAGCAGTGTATTAATGTATGCACTACGATTTCCCTGTGCATACTGATCTACAAATCGCAGAATGTCTTCTTCTAAGGTAATTGTGACTTTGAGCATTTATTTATAATTAATTTTTAGTATTACTATCTAGTATGATTTTATCATCATACTAAAATTACCGTAAAGCATAGACATATAACCCACATTTCTCACAAAACGGTAGGGGCGGATTCACGAGATATTCGTGAATGATTGAAGCATATTTGTGAACCCGCCCCTACAGCCTCTGGACTTGGGTTTCTTGAAGAAGAATTCAGAAGTCAGAATTCAGGAGTCAGAATCAATTAGTGGGGGATTCAGACCCACCACTACGAAAGTTGACCACCAAATTTAAAATTTGGTGGGGGTCTTAAACCCACTTATTCATCCGCCAGTCGTACAGAATTTATACTGAATTCTGACTCCTGACTCCTGAATTCTATTTTGATAAATTTGGTGAGAAATTCGGAATATAGTGTTTTGCAGTCAGACATTGCTTTAGTCTATTTCTTTAGCTGTAGAAATTAAGCGAAAAAATATTTTTGGCAATTAATATAGGAATCCGGTTTGATTACTGAAATCACTTGGCTTAGTAGGCAATAGGCACTCTTACAATAGGCAAAAGGATTTTAGAAGATTAAGGTATACCGAATTTTTTTCACGCAATCAAATCTGAGTCCTATATCAATTTTCTGCCTGCAATAGCCAAAAGCCGCTATAAGTCATACCAGAATCATCGGGTTGAACTAATAGAAAATGCAATCCTCGGCAATGCTTTTTGCGTTGTTCAAATGCTTGGGCTGCTGTGGTAACTTCTGGATCTTCAAATGTGGCAACAATCCATCTATCTACTAAACCAGCTTCTAATATTAAGCCATCCGGTGCGCCAGAAATGTAGTTCAAGCTGACGGCACGGGCTTGCTGCAACCAACGTGCTAGGCGCATTGATTGTCGTCCCCCATAAATGACTACACCAGGAACGGGGATTGTTGATGCTAAACCTAAATTGATTGGTTTGAGATGTTCTGGAATGTGCAAAATGGGAATGGGGCGATCGCTAAATCTTGTTTCTACATCATTAGCAGCTAAACTTGCAAAACGCCATTGTTCTCCCCAGAGGTTTTCTGGTAATGGTGCTGGGGGTGGTTTATCCAGCACTGAGGGATATTGCTTTTCTTCTAACCACTGCTTTAATGCCAAGGTGTGGCGGGTAGGTTCGACATTTATACTTAAATTGCGTCCAGCCGCCTCAATTAAGCTTAGAGACTGAGGGCGAAACACCTGGATCACATCTGGCAATTTTTCACCTGCGGCTAACTCAAGTTGAGTCGCAACCCAATTAGAATTTGCTGCTGACTGGAGACAGGTGGCTTCATATTGAAAGCTGCGAGTTGCATCACAAATCAACAACTCCCATAAAACTTGTCCAGATGCATCTGGCAACGGACGACGATAAAAATCAATCTGCCAAATTTTCATTATCTGGGGAGTGGGGAATGGGGAAGGTGGGGCCCCCTCTGGGGATAAGGGGTAATGGAGAATGGGGAATTGGGAATGGGGAATTATAATCAATGCCCAATGACGGCAGCTCCACTTGGGGAGACCCCTGCGTACCCGTCACTGCCTCCCCAATGCCCAATTTATAAAGCCTGAATCCATTCTTTGACAGAATATTCAGTCCAGATACCATTTTTCCAGTAGGGATCATTTTCAATTAACTGGCGCACAGTGGCTTCGTCTTCGGCTTCGTAAATCCCAAAAACTTTTGTGACATCTTTGGTGGGGCCAATGGTAATCAGCACACCAGATTCTTTTTGTTTTGCTAATCCGTCTAAATGAGCTTGGCGATGGGGGGTGCGTTTTTCGAGAACGTCTTCGCAGTAAGTTCCCCAAAGTACATATTTAGTCATAATTGCTTGTTACTCCTACTGGTTAATAAGATATTACTCTGGCGGTTTTTAAGAGGTTGCTTGAAAAGTGTTTCTCTGTGACTTTAGGCACTTTTAGATCCCCCCTAACCCCCCTTAAAAAGGGGGGAACCGGAATTAAAGTCCCCCTTTTTAAGGGGGATTTAGGGGGATCTAAAACTTTTGCTATCGACAAGAGGATTTTTCAAACATCCTCTAAGCGCCCTTTTAACTCAAAAGTTAGACTCAATTTTTTGCCTCAACCAATCACGAAAGCTAGCATGATAAATACTATAGTGGATTTCTGCTGCTATTGATTCTAAATGTAAAAATTCTCGCCACTTGTCTAAAATTACCTTGATTTCATATTCATCTACATCTAATCTTTCTGCGATCGCTTCTATTGATATTGGTTGCTCTTGAACTAAGATATTTAACACCTGCAAAGCCATTGGTTGCTGTTTACTGGTTGCTAAATTCATTTTTTTTAAATGATTTTGGTAATATATCTGTAAATTTTGGGGGTAAATATCCTCATTAATAGCTGTTAAGATTTCTTGAACATACATAAAATTGGTTTCATCATCAAAACTTTGTGTTATGTTGAGCGAAACATCTCCGGGATTCTTCTGTTGGCTAAGGTTACGCACCCAGAGGGAAGCCGCAGAAGCGTCTACAGAATGAAATGATTCATTTAAATAAGTTTTAATATATTCTTGGATATCAGCGCGATTTTGTTCAGGGTAATTTGATAAATCTAAAGATTGGGCTGGTGTTTCAATTAATAAACCTGATTTATCTGCCAAAAAAGGACGACGACTAAGGATAAAATAAACTTTCTCAGGTAGATAACGGGGTAAATAGAAAATATTTGAGCCGCGTGGTTGATTGTTGATATCAATTCTATCGCAGCCATCTATAGTAATAATTAAACGTTGTTTTGGTTGCAATCTATTGCTGATTTGTTGCAGTAATAACGATAAAAAACCACTGTCTTCTGTGGTAGAGTCAGAAAAATTAGCGGTAAGATTGTTTCGACTCTGCCCTTCGGCTACGGTTCCATCGAGCGAAGCCGAGATGCTCAGGACAGGCTCAACACTAGTTTTAATACCTTGATTTTGGGCGATTTCTATTAATTGAGTGCAAATCGTCGTTAGAAATTCCTCAACGCGATTTTTATCTGGGATTTCGACATTGTAATAAACAACTCCCGGATTTTGGCTGACATAATGGGCAAGAATGGCACTTTTACCAATCCCAGGCTCGCCGATAATAGTAAAGTAGCCCCGGTCAGATTGATTGAGAAAGTTGTTGATAGCAGCAAAGACAAATTCACGACCGACAAAGTTTTGATTTTTAGCGGTAATGATTTGCTGAAATTCTAGGGGATATCTGGGGATATTGATAGAATTTTCAGTAATGGGTTTCATTTTTTTTACCCCCTTCTAAACGGAGGAAATGAACACGCCCTGACGATTCTCCTGCTATAATTGTTAATCCATTTGGGTAATCTTCACATCAATTTATAGGACTATCACCAATAAAAGTAGAGATTTCCTTTCCTGTCTGTAGATCCCACTGTTTGAGGGTGTTGTCAAATGAACCAGAAACGGCTGTTTTTCCATCTGGGGCGATGGCTACTGCTGTTACACCCCTGTTAGAGCGGAAGAGCAAACGTATGAAC
>NZ_JAVRBY020000087.1:0-23340 GCF_034531035.1 Nostoc sp. DedQUE02
CTGTTTGATGGACAAACCAGCATCACCGACAGTTTTGATGTGTTTAGTGCTAATTCCACTCAAACTACTCTGTTCAAAAAGAACACTGTGACTTTCCTTAATGACCTATCCAACAACATTACGGGTTTTGACAACTCCAATGATGTCATCAATGGTCAGGGAGGCGACGACATCATCGACGGCAAAAGTGGTAATGACCTGCTCAGAGGTGGTGCGGGAAATGATTTTCTCATTGGCGGTGCGGGAAATGATACTCTCATTGCTAGTGTAGGCAGTGATACTCTTGACGGTGGTACTGGTGACGATAGCTTGAATGCTAGTAATTCAACAGGCGATAACCTTCTCTCTGGGGGCGATGGCAACGATACTCTTGACATCTCTGGCTTTTATCAGCTTTCTGGCTCCATCTTCCCCAGTTCCTCCTACGGCTTTCGCTCAGAGACCGATAACACCCTCAACGGAGGTGTAGGTAACGATAGCTTGAGTGCTAGCGGTTCAAAAGGCGATAACCTGCTCTCTGGGGGCGATGACAATGATTTTCTTAACATCTCTGGCTATTACAGCTACGATGGCGGCGACTCCTACGAATCTCGTTCAGAGGGCAATAACACCTTAGAAGGAGGGGCTGGTGACGATCGCTTGCTAGCTCAAGGTTCAAAAGGCGATAACCTGCTCTCTGGGGGCGATGGCAATGATCAGCTTGACATCTCTGGCTATTACGACTACTACAACCCCTACGACTACTCCGACTCTCGGTCGTCTGGTAATAACACCCTCAACGGAGGTGCTGGTAATGATATCTTGAGTGCTGATTATTCAACAGGCAATAACCTGCTCGCTGGAGGGGATGGTAATGATGTTCTTATAGCCTCTAATGCCTCTGGTAAGAACACACTCATTGGTGGCAATGGTAATGATACCCTCACAGGTGGTAACGGTAATGATACCCTCACAGGTGGAAATGGTACTGATACCTTTGTTTTCAATAGTTACAATGAAGGTGTTGACAGTATTGATGATTTCAACACCACTAATGAAGTGATTCAAGTATCGAGTTTTGGTTTTGGTGGGGGGTTGTCAACACCTTCACTTCAGACAAGTCAGTTTACTCTCGGAACTTCTGCAAACACAAGCAATCAACGATTTATCTATGACAATATTACAGGTGCATTGTTCTTTGACCAAGATGGTAGTGCATCTGGGTTTACTCAGGTAAAATTTGCACAATTATCTGCTGGATTGTCACTAACCAAAAATAATTTTGTGGTTGTTTAATCGAAATTGGCGTTCTGCAAGTTAGTAAGTGCTATGGTTTGCGGGGTGCTATTTTTAGCACCCTGCATCTCTTTTGCTTAATGCAAATAGTTTTGGTAAGCGATCGCATAAAAGTAATGTCAGGAGTGCAATCTTTTAGACACGACTTTTTGGGTACTCCGACAATATGCCCACAATCACAGTGGGGGGAATTTTCGTGCGTCAACATAAACAGGAGATTGAAAGATGACTGCAACTATCACAAGACCCAATCCAAATTTTTAAACAAGAAGTACGCACTTCCCCAACTGCTATCTCAAGTAATCGGTTCTTGGTTGGGTGCTGATGCTTCAATAATCCCTAGACTTGGAGTTAGCAAATTATCAGGATCATAGCGCCGCTTTGCACTTACTAACTTTCGCCAAAACCAACCGAAGTGCTGCTGCCAATCATTCCGAGAAAAAGGAACAGAACTAATTGGATATAGATAACCACCTAAATCACGATTTTGCTCAAACAGCCGACGATTATCATTGAGCATTTTTGTAACTGTAGAACTATCTGGTGGAACTGCTGTTCGCAAAATAGAAAACAGAAACATAACTTTTTCCTTTGGGACGCGGAATAAAGGTAGTTGAAAGCGTTTAGTCTTAACTGGATACAGCAAGATTGGCCCCTGACCAGTGTCAGCTAGTGTTAAGCTAGCAGCGACTTTCCCAACAAAAGATTCCACCGCAGAGTTAGGCACAAATAAATCCAGCCAAGGATGTGGAAAAGACCAAACCCCAATAGATTTAAGGAAAGCAACTGTAGATGCTAAACGATTAAGAAACTCGAAGTAAGTTTTATCTTCTATCTTTTCTGTACCTTGAGTATAGTTTAAGCCAGCAAGTAAAAAGTTATTATTCGGGATATTTGGTGGGCTATAAAAGCTAGCTGCTTCTAACAGATAACGCCATCCCCCAGTATCTTTAGCAATCAATTGTCCTTCTACATAGTTAAAACGCTCATCATTGATTAATAAGCGTTGGTCACGCGTAAATATGGCTAAATCGTCATAATATAGTTCAAACACACGTGCATTGGTGGCACTTCTAATCAGTTTCACAGTTGCTTGAACAATAATTCCGCATTGCCCCAGTCCCGCGAGTACAGATTTAAATAGATGGCTGTTTTGCACTTGTGAGCAAGTTTCCAGTTGCCCCCTACCAGTTACTACCTTGAGTTCTAAAACATTATCAACTTGTACGCCATAACGATGGGTTGCACCACCAATACCGCCCACCGATAAAGTTCCACCAACAGAAAGTTCTATGTAATCTGTAAGAACAGGTGGGGTTAATCCCTGCTGGAGTGTTTGTTGCAATAACTGACTCCACAAAACTCCTGCATCCACAATGGCACGGTCTGTTCCCACAAAGTGAATCTTGTTGAACGTACTCATATTAATAACAATGCCAGCTTCTACTTGTGACTGACCATAAGTAGAGTGACCTTGACCGCGTGCTGCCACTTTAATTTGATAAGTACGGGCAAATTGAATAATTTGAACAATATCTTTAATTGACCCTGGATGAAGTACTGCTATCGGTTGCCGATGTACTATGTTACCGAAGTCTACACTGGCACTAACAAGAGTTTCACTATCCGTATAAAGTGTGCCATCCAATTGGGGTATACTTTCAAAGATAGATGCAGCATTGGCAGATGTTACCCAAGAACGCTGGACAACATCAAACCCAATCACGATCGCACTGGCAACCAAACTCTGTAAAATAGAGCGACGCGAAGTATTTAGGTTCATGATTTTCTATCTGAGCCATGAATTTTCAAAATATACAATCATTAGGTTACTAGTATGGTTAAATACTGTTAAGGTTTGAATTGCGCGATCGCTCACCTTTAAAGTCCAGTTACTTGTAAGCTAGTCTTGACTTGCGACTGTATTGATGAGGCAGTAGAGTGTTGATGATGACTGATAACAGGTTGAACTATACGCCTGACAACCAATCGCACCCCACAGACCTACATCTGTCAGCAATAGACCAAATGCTTATATTTGCCAGCAAGAGCAAGTAAACAAGAGGTATTGGCAGCTATAGAAGGTTATATGTTGGATAAAGCCGAACTTATGGGACGCTATACTCGCGAAATTAAGTAAACACTGTTTATAACCAGAACTGTCGATAGTCTTCGATATACTGCCGTATGCTCAGAGGTGAACGATTAAGTAATTGCTCTGTATCAGGTGTGATGTTGCCTGCCAAACCTAAACGGGCGCTAGTGTAGATTGCTACCATTACTAAAATAAAGTCTATTGGCAATCTTTTGGAGCGCATTTGTCGAACAAAGTTTAGCAGAGAAGGATTATAGCGTATCGGTTTACCTAAAACAGATGTGAAGATGTCCGCAACTTCGTAATAAGTTAAGGCTGCTGCACCTGTAAGGGGATATGCTTTTCCCTGATGCCCATCTTCAATTAAAGTACGAACTGCAACGGCAGCAATATCCCGCACATCAATGAAACTTGTTTTACCATTACCAGCCGGAAGAAGCAATTCACCACGAACTTTGATGTCTTCTCTATGTATGGTATTAAGATTTTGCATAAAAAAGCTGGGGCGTAAAAAGGTAGCTCTCATGCCCAATTCGTTGATATAGCGTTCAATTTGCGAGTGTGGCAAAAAACGGTTACGTTCCGCTCCCAGTATTGAAAGAAATACGATATGTTCAACACCTGCAAGTTTTGCAGCATTTAAGGCTGGGGCAATTTGTTTATGAATATTAGCAAGGGCAGGCGGACGCACTAAAAAAAGTTTATTGACTTGAAAAAAAGCATAACCAAAGGTGTCAGGATTGGTAAAGTCGAAAGGAATGGTTTGGATATTGCTGCCTAAGAGGTGTTTAGCGCTGTTTGGATTTCTCACTGCTGCACAGATATTACAATCGTGGGATTGCAGTAAGCGGAGAACTTCTTGACCGACGTTTCCAGTCGCACCCGTCACTAAAATTTTCAGCATAAGCAGCGATTCTGTACCTTGAGCTTGGGATGATTCCAATGATGGCGCAGTATCCAAGGAGAAAACTGAAATACTCAATTTCAGTGTAGTACTTATGTCTACAGCTATTTGCGATCGCTATACCGCAGGCAATTGCTTTTCGTACCTTAAAATGATTATGTCCTCGTCATCAGTTTGCTTGCTATAGGAATAATATTTGATTTCTGAAAAAATTCAGTACAACTCAAAGAGACTTCTTCCCTATTGCCTATTGCCTATTGCCTCTTCCCTCTTCCCTCTTCCCTATCTACGCAAATAAATTCAGAAATCAAATCGGATTGCTATAGACGTGAACTGTTATAGTGTGTTAATAAGTCAGGAGCTTGTAAATGGCGATCGCATTCTTTAATTGATTATCATCAACACCACCAGCTTTATTTGCAGACTCAACATCAGCCCATCCAACCGCGCTTGAGTGCAAACGACATTCTTATCTAAAGTTTGCAGCTTTTGGTAAGTTCTACATTATAGAAAGTCCCTGATTTGGGATTAATTGAACGCAACTCCTGGATAAAAGCATTAAATGCTGTAGCGCTTGTGCTGAAGCTGGCTTCGGCACAAGCAGATAAACCTCCTTCAATGGGAATAGGAGATCCGACCTTGGGACTATATACAATGAATTTATCGACGATGTTAGTGCCGACTGCAAACCCAATAACCTGGCGAATTGTTCGCAAAGCGGCATTATCTAAGGAACCACCAGTACTGCCAATACTGATATTAACCGCACGACTTTGAGCAAAAGCCGGCGCACTAATCGACAATACTGCTCCGACAATCATGAAACAGGTTAACTTCTTCATTTTCCTCTCCTCCAAAAAATTGAAAAACTAATAATTAGGTTTCGACATGGATGAAGTACATCAGAAACTTTTCCATGTAAGGTTTTCAGACATCGTGTTGTACCTTACTCGACTGAAAACTTATGTAGTTAAAAAACGTGGAATAACTATTTATTATACTGTCATGGTATTTTTTTAGTGTATGAGTGATTGACCCTAAAACTTTTGTTAACTGTGTTTCTTTCATTTATTGCGTGACTGTAATTGCACCATCTACCGTAGCATTAATTACTTTGAACACTTAGAGGAAGGAGGCAATTTTTATGACAAAGTTTAGATAAATACAACTAATTCTCTAGATAGAAGCCCCCAGCGAATATCAGTTTTAGCATTAAAACTAAGTGTCCTAATTACTTTTCGCACAAACAATACATATAGTCGGGAGTGCATTGGAGCTTAATCACTGGGCTTTTTAGTCATGTCTAGTAGTTCGCCATGCAAAGTTTGTGTGGTGGCAAGCAGACGGCACAGGAGAAAGAACTTGTACAAATCTTCTGCTCCCTGCTTCTGTGCCGACCTCCACAAGCGGAATTTTGGGTTGGCAGACCACTAAAGCTATGTTTTGTTGATTTGTGCAAGCGGCGCAATCTGTTTGTCATAAAACTCAGGAGATGATGAAAATGACAATTAATCATGGAATCTTATCGCAACCAGGTGAAGGTGATAGTTATTCAGTAGCAGGCGATGTAGCCACCTTTAAAGCTACGAGCGAACTAACAGATGGCAAGTATGCACTGTTTGAAGTAGTACTTGCACCCCAATTAGGGCCGCCGCCACATATTCATAGTCGAGAAGATGAAGCATTCTACATTCAAGAAGGTTTGGTAGAGTTTTATCTTGATGAACAAACAGTTGTAGCAATTCCCGGAACATTTTTGCATTCTCCCAAAGGTCAACTCCATAGTTTTAAAAATATTGGTTCTGTACCAGCTAAAATGCTGATTTGGGCTACTCCAGGTGGACTAGAAAAGTTTTTTGCAAAAGTCGGAACTAAAGTAGAGAATTCGTCAGTTCCACCGTTACCCATAACTCAAGAAGTGATTGATCGGATATTAGCAACTGCTCCTGAATATGGAATCACAATTGTTCTTCCTGAAACTGATAATTCTCCCAGCAGAAAAACTCTCTGAAAAAAATTAAGTTT
Source organism: Nostoc sp. DedQUE02 (assembly GCF_034531035.1). NCBI lineage: Bacteria > Bacillati > Cyanobacteriota > Cyanophyceae > Nostocales > Nostocaceae > Nostoc > Nostoc sp. DedQUE02. The sequence continues at coordinate 6,300 of NZ_JAVRBY020000087.1, forward strand.
AGGAATTTCCCGCGCATCTTCATAGAGAATCGGTATTAGCCGGGTTGGTGATAGAAAAATATCTGCGTCGGCAGTTAATTCAAGCCGGCAATGAAATTAGACTTGCCCGGAAACTCCTCGCGCCAGACTGTTCAAAGCTTTGGGGCAAAACTCCAGTGAGTAATTTGTAGAAAGTTACGCCAAGTGAATAGAAGTCTGTGCGATAGTCAATTAAGCCATTCATTCTGCCCGTTTGTTCTAGGGATATATAAGCTAGTGTTCCCTCTAAAATATTGGGATTTACCAGTGTTTGCGTTTACCGTGGTAATAAAGATGCAATACTAAAGTCAATTAATTTAACTTGTTTGGTTTCGGGATTAATTAATATATTGCTGGATTTAATATCTTTGTGTATGATGCGCTCGTGGTAGAGTATATCTAAGGTGTTGCATAGTGCGATGTCTACGACGGGCTACGCCTACGCAATTCGTAAAAACTCTTCAGTAGACGCGATATATCGCATCTGGTCAGCGATGAAGTAATCTTTTAAAGAAATCCTCATAAAGTCTTCCATCATCAGCGCATAGCCATTTTGGTATGCTTAGAGGCTGTATGTTTGAACAATTAGGGGTGAGTTGAGATTTTTAGCAATGGTGTACTGATTGCGAAACGACAAGAGTTCGCCCAAACTTGGATATGGATTTTTCAGCAGTTTAATTGCTACAGGTAATGAGTCAGTCTCTCGATATCCTCGATAAACTACGGTTCTGGAACCATTGTAGAGTTCTTCGCTGATGCGATATCTGGGAATATTGACAAGAGTGCTAACTATATTGCGCTCATCCTTAAGATTTCCAGGTTTAGTATTCCCAGATATCTGAAGTTGTTTAGCAAAAAAAGCCAAAGCTTAAAAATATTTTCCTCTAAGAAGTGCAGAGTTGCTGGGCTACCGATAAACTCTTTGTTATAAGTTGGCTGAAATTTTTCTTTGACCAGAGCGATGAAAGAGTGCGAATGTAAAGAATAGTTACTAGATAATCTTACTATGTACTCGATAGTGATAATTTTTTGAGCTTGATATATAAATCAAATTTTGTTTTTGAAAAAATGACCTACTCTTAAAGCTTATGTATAGAAAAATTGCTATTCCTGTTTTAAGTCTGATGTTTGCAACGCTCATACCTAATGTAGTAGGTGCTGAGACTGTGATGAAAAAAGTAGCTAGAACGGGGGTATTAACAGCTGGTACTAGTAGAGATGCGCTACCTTTTGCCTATGTGGATAGTCAAGGAAAGTTAAATGGCTATTCTGTAGATATGCTGACTCTGATTAAAGAGCAATTAGAAAAAGACTTAGGAAAAAAAATTAAACTGCAATTAGTTGGTCTTAGTCCCTCTGAGCGGATTACTAAAATAGTTAATCAACAAGTTGATATTGTGTGTGATGCGAGTAGTTTTACATGGAAGCGAGATAAAAAAGTAGATTTTTCTGTCAGCTACGGTGTGACTGGAACCCAATTATTAGTAAAGAAAGGAAGCAATTTAGGTTCTCCTGAATCCCTTATTGGTAAACAAATTGGTGTGCTAGCGGGAACCACAAATGAGCAGGCGATCGCTCGCGTACAACCCCAAGCTAAACTAGTGTATTTAAAAACTAGGGCAGAGGGATATACAGCTTTGCAACAAGGTACTATTGATGCTTTCTCATCCGATAGCATTCTTTTAGAGGGATGGCTGCAACAGCAAAAAAATCCAGATGCTTTTGCGATCGTACCGGATCGCCCCTATTCACGAGAAGGTATCGCTTGCATGGTGCCAGAAAATAACTCGAAATTCTTGGATACAGTCAACTATTCTCTGGTCAAGTTCATGCAAGGATTCGTCAATGGGAATCAGCGATATGTCGCTATTTTTGACCGTTGGTTTGGGCCTCAAAGCCCTGTAGCGCTCAATCGTGATTTACGTGATTTGGTAGTGGAAACTATGCAATTGGTCATAGAATTTCGTGAGGAAGTTCCCAAAAGTGACTTGTGAAATAATGGGTTTAAGTAAACGCGATTAAACCGAACTATGTAAAGTTTTGTATGGGGAAAGGGACTCATGTTAAAGGGGAAAGGTTTTTCCCTTTTCCCTTCTTAATATAATTATATTTATTTTCATCGGCTTACTTATACAATGCGATCTATCGAACAGAATTCAGGAGTCAGAATTTAGAATTCAGAATAAATTTTGACCGAAAAAGCGGTGCTTTGTTGCGTTAACGAGTCCGCGTACTCTTACAGAGAAGCAAGCTAGCAAGAGCGTCTTGATTACTGAATTCTGAATTCTTTTTCAATTTTGTCTGACTACTTAATAAGTTGTGACTAATGCACAACTGTGCGTCTCTACGACTAGGGTATTGATTACACCTTCTCTTTAGGTGGCGTTACGATACCCCACTTGAGTAGACCCGCTTCCAGTTCCTTAATGAATTTTAAGTCTTCCTCCAATAAAGGCTGGCTTTTGCTAGAAGAAAATTCCTGACTTACAGAGGGATTTTTCTCAAGAAAAGTAAATGCTTGCCGAAATTGACGCGGATTTGCCAAAATTAGCGAGTCAAAATGACAGGAAATAATCTGCTGAAAATCCCAACTTGCAACTGTATCAGCCCAGTCAAGGACTTGTCTTGGTGCTTGAGGAAAAATGAGGATTTGCAGAATCGGTGCGACCAGTGGCCGCCCTTGACCTCGGAGAACATCGAATGCCTGCTTCCAGGTTTCTCGCCAGCGAAAAGGAAATAAACCAAAATAGGTTTTTAGCGATCGCTGTGGTGCTTTGAAAGCATTACGAAACATCTGTCCGATTGGAGTAACTTCCAGTACACTTGGACGGAAGTAAAGCGCAAACAATGAAATGCGTTGCCATCCTTTGCGGCGGTTGTCTTCATTGTCCTCGATCGCGTCTAAAGCATTGTCCCTTGCATGAAACAGTAAGCCATAAGGATCTAATTGCACGATTTCTGGTGGGTCTTCTGGTATAGAAAGTATAGAATCAGTTACAAGTAGAGTGCGCGATCGCTTGTGAAATACTGCAACTTCTGCAAAAGAACCTCGTCCCAAGTCGATGTCCAATATTGCATAGTCAAAATCGAGAGCGAAGGGAGCAAGGCTTGAGTCTTCTGGAAGTTCTTGAGTTCGTTTTTGAGGAAAGCCTAGCCAACTAAGTGGCAGGTTGAACGGGAAACTCCACTGGTGCGGGGCAATAAAGACTTGTGCTTGCGGAAAACGACGAGCAAAGGGGCCAACAAAGATTTTATGCTCCAGACCAGAACTGGTTGGCAGTAAGATGTACTTAACTTCACCGTGCTTTGCTACCAACTCATTAACCAAACGGATACATTCATTTGTTGGCGCAACGGGTGCATAGACCAGAAGACCTCCGGCAGCGAGCTTGACGACAGTCATGCGAATCGGCACGATGGTGTAGAGAATGCCTTGAAGCTGATCGAATGTCCAGATTGTATCCTTAATTATTTCCTTGCGAAGTGTCCGCCGCCTGCTGTAGGGGTAGAGTGGGAGAGCAGCCCAAAATGGCCATGACCAATCTTTTGGGTGGCTCAAAGGATACATCTCTTGCTCTTCTAGTTCTACTCTCGACTTAGATCCTTCTGAGTTCATCGTCGTTCCATTGTCCTGGCGTGGGCCAGTTGTGAGAATGCTGTAGTTGTTACAAATTTGATATAGCACGCTTGCCCTCCAAGGGCAACTGGCTAGCGCCGCAAGGCGGAATTAAAAATTAAAAATTCTATCATTGTATTTCCGGGAATGAATTTACATAGGTCTAAATTAAAGCCATTCTCAGACCGAATGTGACTGTTTTCTAAAAGATTTATATAAGTTAATAGTTGTCTGGATCGAGTACAGTCACTTGTTAGTTTATTCCTCAGTATCCTTGGGTTGTGCCAAGAGCTACAAATTACACCTTAGCAAATCTTCCAACAAGCAAGGATTCCCTAACTTAGAAGTTATTGTCGAGGAAACGACAACGCGATCGCCCACTTTCAAGATATAAACAATTTCAGGTGAATAAACTGCAAGCAATAGCTCACTTTTTACACTCTAGTTAGTAGTGATCGCTAAGTTATTCAGAAGGTGAATAGCTCATAATGATTTCGATCTTTTTTAAACTTGTATTAGTTGTAAATAACTAAATATTTGCATAATATTTTTTATTTAGATTATCAAAACAAGTAAGCTTCAATTTAAAATTCCTTATTATAAGAAACATACAGTATTTTTATAATCTATCTAAAGAAATATAAATAATGTAGCATTGTCGGCTAAATAATATTTTAAATGTTTGTCATTTCTGTGACAAAAGCATGTATTTATTTTTAAGATTTGTAAAAAATTAAATTTTAAAGATTATCTCAATCTCTGGAAAAATTTATGGTATATTCAGAGCAACTTAGGTTATTAGTTAATCAATCTAAATGACTGAAACAAAAGAACCATGTAAAACATTAAGGCATATTCTGGTAAGGGCAATTCATAAATTAACCTATGGAAAATCTGGATTGGGATTTCGACTATTTTTGTTTGCATAAATTCTGATTATATGGTTATTTATAAATAGCTAATATCATCAAAATAACCAGTTTTATTTTTTTAGGAAAACTAATTTTAATATGATATAAATTAACTTAAATATGTGGTTATTACAGTGAATTTTGACATTTACGAAAAATAATTACTGAAAAAAAGTAAATATGCGAAATAATTTACTTTGAAAATTTAAGTGCGTCGCCAATTATCAATATTTTTTCATTGGTTTAACTGCGGCTTTAGCACAGTATTCTTGACAATATGAATTGTGCGTTAGGCGAATGGCAATTCCATGCAACGCATCTACATACTTAGATCCATGAAGGAAAAAGCGATGCCTGCTCTGTCTTTGAATAACCAAAATCTACCATACCCCGACCCTCTACACCCCATTATTGTCCACTTCGTAATTGCGATGATACTTTTTTCTTTCTTATGTGATGTGGTGGGCTATTTTACGCGCAACGTGCGTTTGTTTGAGGTGAGTTTTTGGAATATGTTTGTTGCCTCAGCAGCCATATTTTTAGCGGTGATTTTTGGTCAGTTTGAAGCAGGTTTGGCGAACATTTACCCAGCAGTGCAACCAACACTCAATTTTCATACAGTCATGGGTTGGTCACTGGCGGCTATTGTCGTCGCCATTACAGCTTGGCGTTTTGTGATTCGCCGCACCCCACGGAAAGTACCGCCTGCTTACCTTGGTGCTGCAACCTTTTTAGTCTGCTTAGTGTGCTTGCAAGTCTATCTAGGCAGTAAGCTAGTTTGGGTATATGGGTTACACATAGAGCCAGTTGTGCAAGGGATGAAGCAGGGAGTTTTGCCATGAACTCGCAACTGATTGAACAGTTGAGGTTAAGGCTGAATGCTAACGGATTACCTTATGAGATTCCCATACATCCGCAACTGGTGCATCTAACATTGGGTTTGTTCATTATTGCGATCGTTTTTGATATTGCAGGAGTGCTTTTTACTTTAGAAAAACCAATCTTCAAATTTTTCGGTCTGGCTACCCTGCGTTCTGGTTTCTTTGATGTCGGGTGGTACAACCTCATAGGTGCAGCTTTTATCACTTTTTTCACCGTTGCGGCTGGTTTTTTCGAGCTACTGCTAGCAAATCCACCAGTCGGTCAAAAGAGCGTTTGGGGGTTAACTGCTGGTTGGACGATGCTTTTGCATGGTTTAGGTGGTATTTCATTGTTGGGGATCATCGTTGCTATGACTGTATGGAGAGGTTTGCAACGTTATCGCTGGCGCAAGGATGCTTCTAGACAAGTGCAGTGGAGTTACTTGTTAGCAGGTATTGCAATATTAGGCATTTTGTTTGTCCACGGAACTTTGGGGGCGCAATTGGGAGAAGAATTTGGAATTCACGTTACTGCTGCGAAGTTACTCCAAGAAGGTAAAAATCCAAATTTACTACTCAAATAATCAAGTGGGAAGTACTCTCTTCAATTTTGAATTTTGAATTTTGAATTTTGAATTGTTAATATGTTTAGTTCTTTTGAATATGTACTAATAGCGTTTTATGTAGCAGTGCTGCTGATTGTCAGTCGGTGGATTGGACAGCAAGCATTTTCTTGGATGCCTCCCCAGGCTACAGCAGAAGCACAACGGGTAGATGATTTATTTAGCTTTTTAGTCTCAATTGGAGCATTCATTTTGCTTGGGCTGGTTGGTGTTATTGTGTATGCGATCGCCTTCCATCGCGCCCGCCCCGCAGACTACAGCGAGGGACACCCTTCTAGAGGTGACGCGAGGCTAGAAATATTGTGGACAGCTACCCCGTCTCTGTTAGTAGTATGGATTGCCTTTCAAAGCTTCAATATCTATCAGCAATTAAATATTCTCGGTCTAAACCAAATTGTGCATTTGCACACACCCCTAGAATCTGAACCCGCCTACGCCGCAAACGTCAGTGATGTCCTCAAACCTGCCTCTGAAACAATTGATGTTTTGGTTAAACAGTGGGATTGGTCTTTCCACTATCCAAATAATGTTACTAGTAAAGAATTACATTTGCCTGTCGATCGCAGCACTCGCTTAAATATGCAAGCACAGGATGTAATTCACGGTTTCTACGTTCCTGAGTTTCGCCTAAAACAGGATATTGTGCCAGGGCGCAAGATTGACATTGTGCTAACACCCATTCGCCCAGGCAAATATCGACTGAAAGATTCTCAATATAGTGGTACTTACTTTGCCTTGATGGAGACGGATGTATACGTTGAATCCGTTGATAAGTATAATCAGTGGCTCACGCAAACAGTCTCTAGCAGCGAAAGTTCATTAGCTCAAAATCAGGCAGTTGCCGAAAATATCCAACCACCAAAGACATTATTTCAAAGTGGCTGGCACACCGTCACACCTGCACAACCTGCTGTAGCTAATCAAAGGAAAATAAATAATGACACATAATTTCAGTGAAGCTATAGCCAAGGATAGAGAACCTGAAAATAACTGGCGGGAATATTTCAGCTTCAGCACCGACCATAAGGTGATCGGTGTTCAGTACATGGTGATGACCTTCATTTTCTTTCTTCTCGGCGGGCTGTTGGCGATGATCATCCGGGCTGAATTGCTTACCCCGGAATCAAATTTAGTTGACCGTCCCCTTTACAATGGTTTGTTCACCATGCACGGGACAATCATGATTTTCCTGTGGATTATTCCCTTTAATGCAGGTCTTTCTAACTACCTAGTGCCACTGATGATTGGAGCGCGGGATATGTCTTTTCCCCTGCTCAACGCCATCTCTTTTTGGATTCTGCCACCAGCCGGTCTTCTGCTAATGTCTAGCTTTTTGCTACCTAACGGGACAGCACAAGCTGGCTGGTGGTCTTATCCACCAGTTAGCCTGCAAGTTCCAGGGGATCAGTTGATTAACGGTCAATTTATTTGGATAGTTAGCCTAGTACTAATCGGCATCTCTTCGATAATGGGGGCTGTCAACTTTGTTACCACAATCTTTTGGATGCGATCGCCAGGGATGACATTTTTCCGAATGCCCGTCTTTGTCTGGTCAGTTTTTAGCGCCCAGTTGTTGCAGCTAATTAACTTACCTTCCTTAACGGCTGCATTGATACTGCTGTTGCTTGACCTCTCCTTTGGTACACAATTTTTTAAACCGGAAGGAAGTGGCGATCCGATCATTTACCAACATTTATTTTGGTTCTACTCTCACCCCGCAGTTTATATCATGGCGCTACCAGCCTTCGGTATTATTGCGGAAGTTCTGCCAGCCTTTTCTCGCAATCCCCTATTTGGTTATCGGTCAGTTGCTCTTGCTTCTTTCGGTATCGCTGTAGTCAGCATCTTCGTTTGGGTGCATCACATGTTCACCAGTGCTACCCCCGGCTGGATGCGGATGACCTTTATGGCCACCTCAATGTTAGTTGCCATACCCACTGGTGTTAAAGCATTCGCTTGGACTGCCACAATCTGGAGGAGCAAGTTGCATCTAGAGACACCAATGCTATTTGCGATGGGAGGTGCAGCGATGTTTATTTTTGGTGGTGTCACTGGGGTAATGCTTGCCGCCACTCCATTTGATATCCATGTCAATAATACTTACTTTGTAGTAGGTCACTTCCACTACATCGTTTTTAATACTATTACGATGGCAATCTTTGCCGGAATTTACTTTTGGTTTCCCAAAATAACTGGCAGGATGTACGCCGAGGGCTGGGGTAAGTTGCATTTCTGGTTGACCTTTATTCCTGCCAATATCACCTTTTTCTCCATGCACCCATTAGGTTTACAAGGGATGCTACGCCGAATTTCCTCCTACGATCCCCAGTATCAGGGTTGGAACGTCATCGCTAGCCTTGGATCGTTCTTGCTGGGAGCATCCACGCTGCCCTTTATTGCTAACATTGTCGGTTCCTGGCTATATGGAGTGAAGGCAGTTGATAATCCTTGGCACGCTACGGGATTGGAATGGACAACTTCTTCACCACCTCCACGAGATAACTTTGAAGAGATTCCTGTTGTCACCAGACCTCCTTACGACTATGGCGATCCAAAATACTCATTCGTAGAAAATTCTGATAATGATGAGTGAAGAGTTAGACCAATTTTAATTACGAATTACGAACTTGTACTGAGCGTAGCCGAAGTATTACGAATTATGCAACGTCGCAGCACTCATATAGATGAAAGTCCGATCCGTTTTGACCAGTGGCGACGACGCTTACCGAATTGGTTACAGCGCTTTTTGCCAAGTGGTGGCGGGAGTCATGAAGATCATCATGGCAAAGGAATGTTCGGGTTTACTGTGTTCTTGTTGTCGGAAAGTATCATTTTTTTGAGTTTTATCTTTACTTATGTTGCTTTGCGACTGAATACCAATAACTGGCTACCATCTGGTGTTTCTGGGCCAGAATTGTCTAAACTCGTGATTATTAATACCGTAGTATTACTTTCTAGTAGCTTTGTTATTCAACCAGCAGAAAATGCCCTCAAACGTAATCAACTTATTAAATTTCGCTGGCTATGGCTAATAACGATCGCAATGGGAACCTACTTTTTAATTGGCCTATTAATTGAGTGGAAAAATCTCGATTTCAAGATTACTACAGGATTAGTTGGTTCCACATTTTACTTGCTGACAGGTTTCCACGGTCTACACGTTCTAGCTGGTGTTGTACTTCAGATAATTATGCTGATTCGCTCATTCATTCCAGGAAATTATAATAAAACTCACTTCGGTACAAGTGCTACCACTCTATTTTGGCATTTTGTTGATGTAGTTTGGGTCTTCCTATTCTCGCTTCTCTACCTTTGGCGGGCATAAAAATTTTCAGAAATCCTAAGTATTTTCAGGAGCAATTTGATGAATTTATTCTTGCAAGAACTACCAGCTTCAGAACTTGCCCCAAAAGCAGTTCAAGAAACTCCAGCACCAATTCAAGACCCACTAATTGCACGTGGGTTACAAAAAGAACAATATATTGGCATTATTGGGCTGGCGATCGCTCTAATTGCAGCTGTAGGATTTTTTAGTCGCAGAGTCGAATACGCTATTGCATTTGCTGTTATCCTTAGTATCGGTTTAATAGCTTTATTTTTATTCTTATAGCGAATTCGTTATTAGTCATTTGTAAATACAAGTGACTAATATAGAACTCATATTTGATTACGTGAAAAAATTCGGTATACCTGAATCTTCTGAAATCCTATTGCCTATTACCTATTGCCTATTACCTATTGCCTATTGCCTATTACCTATTGCCTATCTACGCAAGTAATTTCAGTAATAAAACCGGATTCCTATAAACTAAGAGGATGTTTGAAAAGTCCTCTCGTCGGAATCAAAAGTTTTAGATGCGTCTTTGGCTTTGCTCGTGAATTCTGAATTCTGAATTCTGAATTCTTCTTCAAAATTCCTGATTTCACAAAATGGAGATATTTTATGAATAGCCCAGTTTATCAAACTGTGATTGTCGGTGGTGGCTTCACTGGCTTATTTACAGCCTTACACCTGGCTCACGAACATTATCCTCGCTCTGTAATTTTGATTGACAAAAATGAAAGCTTTTGCTTTAAGCCGTTACTCTACGAATATTTCAGTGGAGAGATGGATGGCTTTCAAGTAGTACCACGTTTTTCGGAATTACTTAAAGGCAGTGGTGTAATCTTTGTCCAAGATACAGTGCAATCAATAGACTTGCACGAACGACAAGTCAAATTAGCTTCAGGAAACTCCTACAACTACAGTAACTTAGTATTAGGCTTGGGTAGTGTTACTGCTTATCATCATCTAGAAGGTGCTAAAGAATACGCTTTTCCTTTTTGGACACAAGAAGATGCGATCGCTCTTGACCGACATTTAGGTGACTGCTTGCAACGAGCAGTGCAAACTGAAGATCCAGAACAACGTCGTCAACTGCTAACAGTAGTTGTAGTTGGTGGTGGTGCAAGTGGTGTGGAAATGGCAGCAAGTTTAGCTGATTTACTCCCACATTGGTATACTGCTTTGGGAGGAAATTCTAATGAAATCCGTGTAGTACTGCTCAATCACGGTAAAGAAATTCTCAATGGTGATATTAACAATCCTCTGCGCCCAATCGCTGAGAAAGAATTACAAAAACGGACGATATCAATTGAAATTCTTACCGGAGCAGAAGCCACTACTATTCATGCCAATGCCATTGAATATAAGCACAATGAGCAAATTGAGACATTGCCAACCAGTACCACAATTTGGACAGCTGGTACTTCTATTCATCCACTAATTAAAGATTTACCAATTTCCCCAGAACATCGAGATCATCGCGATCGCCTTCTAGTTACTCCCACAATGCAACTAATCGACTTTCCAGAAGTCTTTGCAGGGGGCGATTGTGTAGCAGTTCAAGATAATTCACTACCGCCAACGGCCCAAGTTGCTTATCAACAAGGAGCCAATATTGCCCGAAATTTGAAAGCGATCGCTTTAGGTCAAGACCTCAAACCAGCAAAGGTAAATATACGCGGAACTCTCTTAAAATTGGGGTTAAATGATGCTGCTGCTAACCTTTTCAATGTTTTGGAAGTTGCAGGCGAACCTGGACATTTAATCCGTCAAGGCACTTATTTAACCCTATTACCAACTCCAATTCATGATTTTAAAGCTACTAGTGAATGGCTAGATGAAGAGATTTTTCACCACCACCTCGATCCTCATGATGTCGGCAAAAAAGTTGTACAAGCAGTACAAGCAGTTGGCACAGGAGTTGTGGGCGTTTTAGTTGCAAGAAAGTTATTGAAAATGTTAGGCAATGAAGAGAAAAAGGACTAGTACCGCAAAGCGGAATTAAAAATTATAAATGAATACAGTGTAATACCATTTCTTTGTGAGGCTGCGCCAAACCCTTTTAACTTTCTTTCTTTACTTTGTGTCCCACTCTTACGAGACGCTACGCGTAGCTTGCTTCCCCGCAGGGGTATGCGTCCTTTGCGGTTCGTTTTCCTTTCTTGTACTTAAACATGGTTTAGCGCATCTTCATACAGAATTAGTATAAGCATTTCATCGATTTTACATGGGTGATTTATTTATGCCGTCATGTACTAGGAACTGGGAAAACAAAAAAGCAGCTTTGTCAGATCCCTTTAAATCCCATACCTTGTTCTACTTGAGTTGCAACTTTACGAGAAATCTGAAAGCGAATACCAACTTGACTCAAAAATATGCCAACTAAAATTAAGCTACCACCGATATATTGAGCTAAGGTAGGGACTTCACCCAGTACCACATAAGCAGCTAAGATTCCGATGATTGGAGTAAAAGAGCCAGCTAAGGAAGCCGCCGACACGGTAGAAGCTCTCAAGCCTTTGAGCCAAAATGATTGACCTAGAACCACAATCACAGCAGCATAAACAAGCATCCACTGCCACAAAAAAGGAGAAAATACATCCATAAAGTGGTCGCGGCCATAGAGAACTAAAGCAGTAAAGAAAAATATTACAGTTCCGAGAGCAGTACGAAAGATACTCAAGATTCCCACTGGGATATCAGAAAGCCATCCTTTAAGAATAATCGTTGAAACTACTGAAGCCACGGCTGCGATCGCTGCCAATAATTCCCCAATACCTACTCTGAAACCACCCATGTTGATCGTAGTCGTCTGTGAGGGTTGCAAAAGAATAGTTAAGGTAACGCCAACAAATGCAGCGATCGCTCCTACAACTTCCCAACGATTTACCCGTTCCCTCAGCAACCAAACTGATAAAGCCATAGCCAGAGGTGGCTCCAAGCGTCCAACCAAAATAATATTGTTGACACCTGTTAATGCTAATGCCTGGAAAATTAAGCCAGGGACAAGCGCTCCTGATAAAATAGCTACGGCTATCAGCGCCAACCAATCTTTCTTGGACAGTTGCTGCAAAGCCTTTTTGTTCCACTGTCGTCGATAAATAGGGAACATAACTATCAATGCACATAGATTCCCTACAAATAAAACATTACATAAAGAAATCGGGTTTCGACCATCCATAAAATGTTGAGCGCCGATTTCTGTCAATTTGCGGGTAACTGCACTCGCAGATCCAAAAATCAAAATTGCTAGCCAGAGATAGGTTTGACCAGGTATTTTATAAATAAAAGTATGCCACCTTCTCGGTCTGCTCATAATAATACTGCTGCAAAGAAATACTTTTTACTATACTCAGCTAACTTGGGTAATTTCAGGTGAGATGAATCTGAGAAAACACTTAAAACAAGCTGAGATTGAAAGCATCACCATTTTCTGAGAATATGCTGAGTCTAAACTAAGTTTTTCCAAGGGGTAAATTCAGACAATTACTAGATTGGTTTCATTTTAACTTCAGTAGCAGATGAGATGCTTTAGTTCATCGGGAAACTTCAACACAAGGAAAAACAAATGAAAATTGCTTCTTCTCTGCTTACAGGTGTTGCTCTTGTTGGTATGCTAACAGTCTGGGATGTTCCGCTTAAAATTGTGAGTCCTTCACTGGTGCAAGCATCAGCCGCAGAAAAAAAAGATGCTACAGGTTTGACTACTCAACAAAAGATTGATTTAGTCATCAAGCATAAGGGTCAGTTTGGTGGTGGTGATGAACTACGTCGTTTCTTTTTTGGCGATCTTGAACCGCTAGCTGTTCAACCTGGCGGTGCAGGTATGGTGGTTAATCTTTACAATAAAACCAACAATGTCACCTTTGCTTACTGTTCTACCTTTGATGTAGTAGTTGCGGTTAAAAAAGGTAAAGTAACAAAGTTTGAGGCTGATGAGGTCAAGTAATTCTTAATTGTCAGTAGGTAGACATAAATAAATCAAAGTATCTTCAGTTTAATTATGTCTACTTATTTAGATTATCGTTAGTGCTTGCCACTACCTAAAAATTTTACAGCATTTGCCAATAATTGCAGATTTAGTGCAAAAGCACTGTTTAAAAAAACTAATTTGTAACTTTTGATCGGAGGTCAGATATGGAATTTAGGGATGTTATCTTGTTGTTACATCCAGCGATCGCTGTACTTGTAGTCTTTCCTTTAATCGGCATCATTGTCAACCGCGCTTTACAAGTCCGTCAACGCCGATTGCAAACTTTAGCCACAGGTAAGAGTAAAATCCCTCCCACTGTAGGACAAGAGCATACTCAGTTAGGGCGCTGGCTAACTGGAGCAGTTGTAAGTATTGTTTTAATCGCGTTTGCCAACGATATTTTTGGTAATATTTTAGAAAATCAAGTTTGGATGAAAGCACCATTTCAGGTAGTCTTTATCGGGTTATTGTTTATGGCTGCGATCGCTTCTCTATATTTACTCTATCAGGCAAAGGAGAAAAAATGGCGTGGCATATTTGCAACCCTGACAGGAATTGCATTAGTGGTGCTTGGATGTCAAGATGGTATTTACCGCAAAACTGAACAATGGTATATCTCCCACTATTATTATGGGCTAACTGCGGCTCTGCTGATGCTTTTTTCACTCTCCATTTTGCCAGACATTTATAAAGATAAGACCAATCGCTGGCGTCGGGTTCACATTATTGTTAGCTCCCTTGCTCTTTTACTATTTATCGGACAGGGAATAACAGGAACACGCTCATTACTAGAAGTTCCACTCACTTGGCAAGAACCTTATATCAATATGCTTTATGAGCAAAAATGCGATACTAAATCTTGTACAATCCAGCCAAGTTCGTTACCCAAAAGTCAATAGAACTATAAGACTCATATTTGATTTCTGAAAAAATTCAGTACAACTCAAACAGGTTTATTGACTATTGCCTATTGCCTATTGCCTCTTACCTCTTACCTATTGCCTATTGCCTATTGCCTATTGCCTCTTACCTCTTACCTCTTACGCAAATAAGTATGGCCACGCCACGCTTCGCGAACAGAAATCAAAGCGGATTGCTATAGCAATATTTTTAAATTCCCTAGACAAAACTAAAAAGTGAAGCAACCCCCAAAGATTTGGATAAATCTCGATCCTTTCTCATTGCAGTTACGGCTAACCATTGGTATTGCTACATTTTCAACTTTAATATTAGGTAGTTTTGCTGCATGGACTAATTGGAGAATGCAGCAAATTTTGATTGATAGTCGTAAGTATGACATAGAACAAATCGCTAAACGTTTGCCGCACGATGTGCAAATTTATAGTGAGATGATGCAACCGATAACTGGATTGCAAAAGGCTATTAATAACTTGGCAAATACAAATATATTTTTATGGTTAAAAAGTCCTGATAATAAAATTTTGATAAAATCTGCTAATTTTGATTTGTTATCTTACTCTACGGTGACTGAGTTAATGTCCCTTAGTAATATGCAGATTAAAGCACAAATTTACAAAGTTAATCAAAACTACTTTGTTATAAGTAGTAGTTCTTTGCAAGTGCAGGGTAAATCTCTGGGTAAGCTATTTGTAGTACAAAATATTACTCGCGAACAGAGAATGTTTATGGCAATGCTGCGGAACTTGAATATTAGCAGTATTTTGGCAATTATTGTAATAATAACGATAAGTGCATTTTATATTCGGCATTCTCTGCAACCACTGCGTCAGCTAAGTCAGATGACTTCTGTCATTTCTATAGAAGATTTGGGACAAGCACAAATATATGTTGATAATGCACCCAGTGAAGTCAAAGAATTAGCTCAAACTTTAACCATGTTGTTATCGCGTCTCTCGCAATCTTGGGAGCAAGAAAGAGAATTTGTAAGCAATGTTTCTCACGAATTACGCACGCCATTAACGATTGTACATGGTTACTTACAAAGCGTCTTGCGACGGCAGAATAACTTAACAGAAATTCAACAAGAAGCTTTAGAAACTGCTGCCTCAGAAGCCGAACGTACCATTCGCTTGCTACAAGATTTACTTGATTTAGCACGAGCAGATGGCGGCCATTTGAATTTTCAGATGAAATCTTATGTGTTGAATGACTTAGTTGAAGAAGTCGTGGTGATGGCGAAAAAATATAGCGATCGCTTAATTACAATCGAGTCAACAGCTTACCCCATTGAAGTTAAAATAGACTACAGCCGTTTTAAACAAATATTGCTCAATTTGATTGATAACGCGATTAAATATTCTGAAGCTAGCACACCGATAATTTTAAAATTAAATCAGTTTCATGACAAAGCGATTATTGACGTTTGTGACAAAGGTTATGGTATTCCTTTACAACACCAAACACGCATTTTTGAGCGATTTTACCGCGTAGATGAATCCCGCTCTCATGCGACTGGCGGTTGTGGTTTGGGCTTATCCATTGTCAAGACACTTGTAGAGGGTATGGGTGGTAGCGTATGTGTGCAATCAAAATTAGGAGAAGGAAGTGTGTTTACCATCACTCTACTTACATAGCTAGTCAAAGTCAGGTTAAACTAGCACCTTGATTGTTACCGAAACAGACTCATGATCCAGAGCAAGTAAATTTATTTATGGAAATTATTAATTTTGAATACTTCGGCTACGCTCAGTACAAGTTTTGAATTTTGAATTCGGAGCGACGTGACCCTATCTACTTTAAAATTACAAATATGACAGCAAATATCCTCTTAGTTGAAGATGAAGTTAAACTGGCGCGATTTGTTGAATTAGAACTAAGTAGCGAAGGTTACAATATAAACGTGGCACATGATGGCATCGCTGGTTTAACGTTAGCACGGGAGTTATCGCCAGATTTAATCATTCTTGATTGGATGCTCCCAGGGCTGTCAGGTTTGGAAATCTGTCGTCGATTGCGAACAACTGGTATTTCCATACCAGTAATTTTATTGACAGCAAAAGATGAAGTTAATGATCGTGTGGCAGGTTTGGATGCAGGAGCTGATGATTATGTAGTCAAACCATTTAGTATTGAGGAACTGCTAGCTAGAATCCGCGCTCATCTGCGCCGCACTCAAGAAACAGATCAGGATATTTTTCAGTTTGAAGACTTAAGTTTGAATCACCGTACTCGCCAAGTTTACCGGGGTAAGCGGGCAATTGAGTTAACGGCTAAAGAGTTTGACTTGTTGGAATATATACTTTCGCATCCCCGTCAGGTATTTACTAAAGACCAAATTTTACAAAAAGTTTGGGGTTACGACTTTATGGGTAATTCCAATATCATCGAAGTCTACATTCGCTACTTGCGCCTAAAATTAGAGGAAAATAATGAAAAACGCTTGATTCATACGGTACGTGGTGTGGGCTACGTACTTCGTGAATAGTCAAAATCAAAACATTTTAGGTCGATGAATTCCTCTGTCAACAAGGTCTTATTGGCTCTGTTAGCGCGGCGGGACGTAGCCCATGTAGCCTATTCTGAATCCTGACTCCTGAATTGTGCTGTAACTGTTCGTGAGTTATCTTACACGTTCTTAGTAATCACTGTTCAATCAATGATGTTAATATCCGTTGCTGATTATTAATTGTGGCATCCATAATTACCTATCTTTAGATATAGGACTCATATTTGATTTTTGAATAAAACTCAGTACACCTTTATTCCTTCTTCCCAGTCCCAAGTTCCAAGCGAT
>NZ_JAVRBY020000088.1:0-23209 GCF_034531035.1 Nostoc sp. DedQUE02
AACACTCCGCGTTGCGCATCACCTCTCCCCCGTCCCCCCCGGGGGGGGTGGCCGGGCTGGCCTTGGCACAGCAAGCGGAGCAGGGGAGCAGGGGGGCAGGGGAGCAGGGGAGAGTTTTTGTACAAATTTTTTCCCCTCCGCCCCTTTGCCCCATACCTTATCCTGAGAATAAATATTCACCACGACCTACTTAGTCAACCTTGAACTGGCTAACGCTGGTTTCCAGTTGTTGTGAAGTCATCCGTAGTTCCTCAAAAGACTCGGAAATGTGGATGGCACTTTCTGAAGTCTTGCGGGCGATCGCCGAAACATCCATCATCGCCTCTGTCAACATCTGAGATTGCTGACTTTGATGGGAAACTGCTTGAGTAATTCCTTGTACTAGTCCACCAATTTCGTTGGTAGCTACCACGATCGCACTCAGGGAATGACGAGTCTCATCGATCAAGTTCGAGCCTTGGACAACTTGGCTAATCCCTACTTCCATTGCTTCGGTAACTTCGTTGGTGCCAGTTTGAATTTCTTGCACAAGTCGCTCAATTTCTGTGGTGGCACTAGCCGACTGATAAGCCAAAGAACGAACTTCATCTGCAACCACCGCAAAGCCTTTGCCATACTCTCCAGCACGGGTAGCCTCGATCGCCGCATTGAGTGCCAGCAAATTAGTTTGAGTGGCAAAGTTTTCAATCAGACTTACTACTTTCGAGATTTTCTGAGAAGCTTCACCGAGGCGTTTAATCTTCTTCGCTGTTTCCGACACTGTTTCCCGAATCTCCAAAATGCCATCTACGGTTCTTTCCATCAGCGAATCACCAGCTTGGACGGTGTTATTAGCTCTTTGCACCGCCTGTCCGACTTTTTGAGCATCAGCAGCGACTATCTGGGTGGAAGTTACCATCATTTGTAATTGTTCCAGAGCGTTTTCCAGTCGTTCTGCCTGCTGTTGAGCTTGGTCAGATAGTTTTACTACTGAGGTAGTGTTATTGCTGGAATTTTCACTCACCCTGCCAGCAGCAATCTGCACTTGTCGCACTAAATCTCGCAAACTTTGGATGGTAGTGTTGTAACCATCGGCGATCGTCCCAATTTCATCTTCAGATAGGGGAGCGCGAACGGTAAGATCGCCTCTGAAGGATGGTTCCAAAGCCATGAGAACGCGCATTGCTCCTTGTTGGAGTTTTTCGCGGGCGGTGCGTTCGCGCTCTGCGGCTTCTGCTAGTTGCTGCTCTTGAATACGCACCTGTGTTAGGTAATCTGCAAGATTGAGGGCAAGACCAATCTGGACACTGGCTTGGTTGAGAACATCCTCCTCAGATTGCTCCCACTGGCGCGGTGCGCTATTTTGATAAACTCCCATCAACCCCCAGAGCCGATTTTCTTGAAAAATCGGAGAAATCATGTAGGCTTTAGTTCCCCACATCTCTAACAATTGGATGTGACATTCGTCATGACCGACAGTATATATATTGTCAACCCGCAAACTTTCTTTGCGGGCATAACGTCCTCCTTGGTTGTACTGGAGATAGGTATCTCTAACTCTGGCCAGGCTAGTGCCCACAAGCTTAGGCCAATCCCCAGTCACAGACTCAACTACAAATTCTCCAGACCAATCAGGCTCAAAACGGTAAACTCCAACTCGATCTACTTTGAGCAGTTGACGAAGTTCGTGGGTGGCAAACTGGACAAATTCTAGAACATTACTATGACTTTGGGCCATCTCTGTTAAGCGACTTGGCAGGCGATAAGAAAATCGGGCGTTTGCTACTTCCCGTTCTGCGAGTTTGATCAGTTCCTCATTCTTGGTTAAGGTTTGTTGTAAGTATTGCGATTGCTGAACGGCAACTCCAAACTGCGTGCCGATTTTCGTTACCAAGTTGACTTCATTATCTTGCCATTGCCGCGGCCCGCTATTCTGATATGCTCCTAACAAACCCCAGAGCTTGTTTCCGGCAATAATCGGGGTGATGATATAGGCTCTCATCTGGAATTGTTCGAGAATTTTTATGTGGCACTGGGCATGACCAGAAGTGTAAATGTCATTTATCACAAAGGTCTCGTTGTTGCGATAGCGTCCACCTTGGGTTTGTTGTAGGTGTTCGTCTTCCCATATAGTCCTGATATCGGGGCCAACCAAAGCCACCCATTCCCGACTTACGGATTCGGCAATAAACTCCCCACCCCAATCTGGATTGAAGCGATACACTGCCAGCCGATCGCATTCCAAGTGCGATCGCAATTCTGGTAGGGCATTACGAAAAATTGTATCTAGCTCTTGAACTTGGCGGATTTTTTCTGAGAGCCGTGTTAAGGCTCGTTGCCCTTCTGCGGCTCTGGCTAACTCTGCATTCTTCTTCTTGAGCTGTTCTATATACTGAACCTGTTGCAAGCCTATACCCATTTGCACTGCTACTTTTCGCAACAGTTGCACATCCTTGGATTTCCACTCGCGAGGGCCAATATTTTGATATGCTCCTATAAAGCCCCAGAGTTTGTTTCCAATAAAGATCGGAGCGATCGTGTAAGCCTTAGCCTGGATTTTTTCTAATATCTCTAGGTAACACTGAACATGACCGACAGTGTAGATATCATTGACAACAAAGGTTTCATGATTGCGATAGCGTCCGCCCTGAGTTTCTTGTAAGTGTTCGTCCATCCAAATCGTTTTGATGTCGGAACCACCTAAAGACAGCCATTGATCTTTTACGGATTCGGCAACAAACTCCAGACTCCAGTCGGGATGAAAGCGAAATACTGCTAGGCGATCGCACTGTAGTTGTTTGCGTAAACTTGGCAGCACATTCAGGAAAATTGTATCTGCCTCTTGAGCTTGGCGAATTTTTTCCACCATCCCTGTTAGCACCTGTTCTTCTTCTGCTGCTTGCGCCAACTCTGTATTTTTCGTTTTCAATTCTTCAATGTACTCGGCTTGCTGCACGCTTAAACCCAACTGAATGCCCAATTTGGTCAGCAATCGCACCTCCTCGGAATTCCACTGGCGCGGGCCGCTATTTTGGTAAGCTCCTAGCAAACCCCAAAGTTTGTTGCCAGCAAAAATAGGGGCGATGGTGTAGGCTTTAGCCTGGAACTGCTCTAACAAGTCGATGTGGCACTGGGCATGACCAACAGTATAGATATCATTGACGACAAAAGTTTCATTGTTGCGATAGCGTCCGCCTTGGGTTTGCTGTAGGTGTTCGTCTTCCCATACGGTCTTGATATCAGGACCAACCAGAGGTACCCAGTCAGTTCCTACGGATTCAGCCATAAATTTACCACTCCAGTCAGAGTTGAAGCGATATATTGCTAGGCGATCGCATTTGAACAACTGCCGCAATTCTGCCAAGGTAGTGCGGTAAATTGTTTCTGGGTGTTGGGAATGAAGCATTCTATCCGTCATTCGGGCGATGGCGTTTTCTACTTCAGCTACTTGGGTCATTTCGATATTTTTTAACCGTAGCTGTTCGATATATTCAGCTTGCTGGAGAGCAATGCTCAGCGATTCGCCAATTTGCAACAAAGCACCAGTCTCTTCATCAGTCCATTTGCGGACATCAGAATTTTGATAGGCTGCTAATAAACCCCAAAGACTACCAGCGCGGAAAATGGGAACAATGATGTACGCTTTGGCTTGGAACTTCTCTAATGCTTCTAAATAGCAAGGTGAAAAACCAGCAGCATAAATATCGTTGACTTTGCGGAAGCGCTTTTCTTTGGCGTACATTCCACCCTGCGTTTCCTTCAGATAGGTATCGCCATCAGGTTTAATCGGGGAGCCATAATCCTTAACATGGCAACGCTCTGAAGATACCATGCCTGTTTTTAAAATGTTTTCTTGTTCCTGAATATCCAACAGGGACGACCAACCCGCAGCCACAGATTCAGCAATAACTTCTCCACTCCAATCTGGATAAAATTGATAAACCACTGCGCGATCGCATTTTAAAAATCGCCGCAATTCTTGGGTTGTAGTGCGGAAAAGGGTGCGAAGATCCATTGCTTGCCCAATCTTTTCAATGATGCCGAAAACAGTACGTTCTCGTTCAACAAGTTTGGCTGACTCCTCAGAGCGTTGATAAAGTTGTTGCTGATATTGCAGCTGTTGAATAGCAATACTAGACAGGGATGCCACCTGCACCATTAGTCGAACTTCACTATCTTTCCACTGACGAGGCTGAGAATTTTGATAGGCAGCCAGCAAGCCCCACAACTTTTCTCCCTGGAAGATGGCAACAATAATGTATGCTTTGGCTTGATAGGTTTCTAAAACTTTGATATAGCAGTCAGAAAAACCACCACTGTAGATATCATTAGTGACTCGATAAATCTGTCCGCGATGGAAATTTTTGCCTTGGGTATGCTGAATGTAGCTATCTGCACTGTGAGATCGCCCTGTTGTCCCAACTAATCCCCCTTCGTCTGCAAAGTTCCTAACACTGCAATAGTTAACGTTCTTGACAATTGCTGGATTATTTCGCTGTTCTTCTAATAGAGAAACCCACTCAGATCCAGCAGATTCAGCTACAAATTCCCCACTCCAATCTGGCTGGAAACGATAAATTGCCACGCGATCGCATTTTAATGACTGTCGCACTTCTTGGGTCGCAATGCGAAAAATGGTATCCACATCTTTGGACTGGAGAATTTTACTTGCTACATCGGTAAGGATTTGGTCTTTTTTCACTTCTTGTTGCAATGTAGCTTGAATTGCGGCAACTTGCAGTTGTGCTTCTAATTCCTGAACGAGTAATTTTAATGACTTAATTTCCACATTATGCCACTGACGAGGTGCAGTACATTGCTGCACTACCAACAAACCCCAAACCCCATCTTTTGCTAAGATTGGCAAGCTCAAACAAGCTCTGACCTGAAACCGATCTACAAGCTGCTTTTGGTAAGGAGACAAGCTTGCAGTGTAGGTATCGGCGATCGCCACTAATTTTTCTTGTTGATAAATCTTGGCAGAACCCAACCCAAAAGTAACGGTGGGCAGTTTTTCCTTCAGCATCGGGGTAAAACCATCCCTCATCGCCTCCGCAGCAACTATCCCCAGCGTCGAATTGGTAAACTCATACACCACCACGCGATCGGCTTGCAGGGCGCTTTGTACCTCCATCACAGCAGTAACCAGCAAGGTATCTAGATCGGAAAATTGGCGGATTTTGCTAGCGATCGCCTGTACTTGCTCTACCTCTAATCCATCTCCTGCATCTTGATGCGGAAACACACTTACCAATTCTTTTAACTTGCGGATTCTGTCTCGCAATGGCCCTGTTTCCACCCAATCAGCTTGATCTAGTTCAGTTCGCAATTCTTCTAGAGTAGAAATAACTTGCTGTTGTGTAGGTACAACGGTATGCCCGTTACTGATGTCTTGATGACCGTTGCTTGAAGTTGAGTGTGGTTGGTTGGGTGTAAGATTGGGTTGCGTTACCATAATCTTTCTTGCTATTAAAGTTGTCGGAGTTAATAAGTAGAATGCAGAGTAGACTTCTTGCAGAAGTCGGGAAAAGGGTAAAGGGATAAGAAAGAGGGGAAAAGGTTAAAGGTTAAAGGGAAAAGGAATGAACAAGTCGCCCACGTTAGGGTAGTGGCACGAAGTGGGGGGCGAGGTTTTTGTTTTTACCTTTTCCCCTTCCCCCCAAGAGTGCAAAACTATTTTTGCAAGAGGTCTAGTGTTAAAGAGGCTGAAGGGCTTGAATCACAACATGGGTGTCAAGTAACATCAAAGGGCTACCTTGAGAATCCACAAAGTAACCCTGTAAGAATGAGCCTAGTCGGCCAGGTAACATCGATGTCGAAATTGCTAACCGCTCTTGGGGATCGTGAACTTCAATGGTATTGACTTGCTCTACCAACAGCCCGATGGTTTGATTCTGGACTTGAACAAGCATCGCCATGCCAGAGTTACGCACACTTTCTCGCCGACACCAGTGTGTTGCTCCCAACAAACCTGCTAAATCAAGAATCCAGATCGCTTCTCCCCGCCAATTCATTATGCCTAATAAGAATTCTGCTACTTGCGGTACTGGCAAAATCTCGGTCAGCGCAACCTGAATTACTCCCCGCAAATCCGCTAATGGGAGTAACCCATTTACCTTTCCATTCAACGGAAATCTTAAAAACCTCTGGTTGTTTCCTTGAGGAGAGTTTTCAAGTCGAAATTGGCTATTTATGGGTAGCTCTCTAAAGCTATCATTGCCCTGTACCATTGCCCTAGTTTCCTTTAGCGAATAAATTTATTAACAGTCTGGAGCAAGGTATTTTCATCTACAGGTTTGACTAAATAGCCATCGGCACCACTCATATTGCCCCAAGTTCTATCAACATCTGTGTTTTTAGTTGAGCAAATCACTACTGGGATTCCTTTTGTTATAGGATCGGCTTTCAACTTGCGGCAGAACTCAAATCCACTTTGGCCTGGCAAAATCAAATCGAGTAAAATCAAGTCAGGTTTTTGTTGTTTCAATCTGAGTTGAGCCTCTTCACCACTGCGAACTTCATAAACTGAATATCCTCCTTGCTCTAGGTAACGTGTCATCTTTTCAGATTCTGTGAGGCTATCTTCAACTAAAAGAATTTTTTTCATTTTTTTCCTAACTATTTAATTCAGAATTTGAAAAATAATGGCGACAAATAAATTAACACCAACCCAGATATAGAAAGTAATTTACAATCCAAAATCTGTTTTGAAAATGTGTCTAGGAGAGCCACTGGCATGACTACCACTTCAACTTAAACATTTAAATACTTGTGAAGCACATTGAGTACTTTGTCTGCTTCTACAGGTTTACCCAAAAAGTCAGTTGCCCCTACTAATTTTGCTCGCATCCGATCTACTATTCCATCTTTCCCTGTTAAGATAACGACTGGCACATTTTTGAGACTTGGAGTTTTACGGATTTGAGAACAAATTTCATAGCCATTTACTTTTGGCATCAAAAGATCCAAAAAAATGAAGTCTGGCTTGCTTTTAATTAGGTTTAAAACTGCCGTCAAGGAATCTTGAATGCCAAGAAAGCGATAACCTTGATGGGTGAGAATTTCCTCCAAACTGCGACAGATTGTCGGACTATCATCCACACAGGCTACTAAAGGTCTTGAGACATCAATAATTGCTTTACTAGCGGCTGGAGGTGCAACTTGTATAACAGTGTTCTCTTCTTTCTTCAGTGAAGAATTGAAATTATTAACTGCACTGGACGGACTGAAAATTTCTTTACTAGTCGCTGGGGGAGCAAATTTGTTGAAATTGGGCGCAACTTGTAAAACAGTATCCTCTTCTGTCTTGAGTGAAGAATTGGAATTATTAACTGCACTGGACGGGTTGCCAGTTTCTTTACTAATCACAACCTGCCTGAGCTTTGGAGTGGGTGAAAAAATGATCGCCCCTGTTTTTACCAATGTCATTAATAACCGAGTCAAAGCTAAGACATCCCGACCGCTTTTTTGCCCTAGACCTCGTAAAGTTTTTGTTCCATCAACTAGAGCAATAATCTGTTTAGAGGATGCTTGTGCTTGGAGTAGCTCAATTTGTTGAATTATCGGAAATAAATTGGGCGAGTAGGTTGCCAGTCCTGCATCTCGCCATTCTTGCCAGGCTTGTGTAGCCCGTTTCAAAACTTCCTCTGTTGGTATTACAGCTAGGAGAACCCCAGGAACTTCACCAACAACGGTAGTATGTGACAACTGCCCTGCTGGATTGTCACCATTTCTTTTGGCTTCAATGTACTGCATTATATCAAACAGGACTTCAGCTATTGAGCTTGCAATCAGGTTTACAAGTTGTTGTTGTTCGATTAATTTTTGTTCTCGCAACTTAGCAAGAATGGAATACTCGCGATAATTTTCTTGGGGAGAAACAAGCTGCTCCAACTGTGTCACATCCACATTAGAACAGTACCGCAACAAGTGTCGTCGCCATCGCTCATCGGCATTATAACCGCCAGCCTGCCAAATTAATCTTCCTAAACGAAAATATAGCGTCCAAGTCGGCCCATCTCTTGCTTCAAGATTCAGCCTGCCTGTAAATAATTTAGTTTGAAGTTGCTCGATCAATTGATTCACAATGGATCGCACCTCCTTATATATCTAGAGTTTTGCATTTACATTAGAATTGCTCAAACAATCCAGCTTACTAACTTCATCGTGCGATTGCCAATAGCACAGTTCAAAACCTTGATTGAGCTATCCCAGCTTTAATGCTTATCGATTTTGTACTCTGCTGCTTAAGGCGACAGACACAAACGATCGCCCAATAGCTAGTCTGCAAATACAATAAATGAGCTTGAATTAAGTTTGTCAAGAAATTGCTTGTTGCCGAATAAAGTATTGGCGATCGCGTTGTTCCAGTACCCCTTGCTTGATCAAGGAGCGCAGGATATCTATTGTTTGTACCCGGCTTAAGCCTATCACCTCTTCAATTTCTATCAGAGTAGCTCCTTCAGCTTGCTGAATGTATTGCTGCACTTTAGATTTAGCAGTATCCGCATTCAAGACAGGCACTTTCTTAGCTATGGTATTGACGGAAGCACGAAAACCAGTGGCTTTAATTGCAGAACGGGAGATTGACCATTTTGGAACTGTTACAACTGATTGCTCTTCTTTAGCAGGAGTTGGGGAAACTGCTTGTTCATGACTGTAATCGCCCCAAACACTGTTATGTAAGATTGCCCGGAAATTTTGCAAGTTTTGGAATAATGCCTGAGCCTTTGCTGAACGCTGTTGGCGGTACTCTTGCTGGCGTTGCGAGACATCTGTTTTTATTTGCAATATTTCTAATTGCCGCTCTACAATCTCTTGCTGAAATTGCTGTTGTTGTAACTTTCTGTTGTTGTCAAGGCTGGTAACAAAACTGCTCAATTCTTGATGAAGCAAATCTGCTTGCAGCTGCAATTCTTTTTGAGTTAGCTGTTTCCACTGGTTAACTTGTTGACGGCGTTCAGCAGTTATTTGCAATCGCTGCAATCGCTCTTGTTCCCATAAATTCTTGAGAGCCATCAGCTGAAATCTCCTATTTTGTTAACTAGAAATATTAAATAGGAGCCATGATGACTCCCTTTTTCTAATATGGTGTTAAGCAGCAGATGGAACAGCAGCCTGAGATGTTAAACCAACTG
Source organism: Nostoc sp. DedQUE02 (assembly GCF_034531035.1). NCBI lineage: Bacteria > Bacillati > Cyanobacteriota > Cyanophyceae > Nostocales > Nostocaceae > Nostoc > Nostoc sp. DedQUE02. Next base: position 9,117 of record NZ_JAVRBY020000088.1, read on the forward strand.
CTTCGGCATATCTTAAGTAAGTTTCAACTGAAGCAATAACAATCCGAGCTTCTATTGATAGCAGTTCAATACCAACTAAAGAAACACGTACCCAAGCATCAACTACAATTCCTTTGTCCAAAATGCGGTCAATAACTTCAGCCAGACTTGAAGATGAGTTAACTTTTTCAACAGCCATTTTCTTTTACTCTCACAACTCTAATTATTGATTTCATCCTGCTCTGATTGAGCAGTAGGTAAAAATTACACAATGTGTTTTATTCTTCCTGAGTTTAGTGTTCCCAAAAATACGAGATAAATATAAGAAAATAAAAAAATATTAAAAAGTTAACAATATTTTCTGAGACAAAAATTCAAGAAAAAATCATCTCATCTTTATTTTTTCTGGGAAAGTTATAAATATTATTTTTTATGAATTTATATGAGAGTGTTTTTGAGAAAATGATAGGGTGGCAGAGGTTCGCTGAGTGCCAATTGCCAGTGCGAGCATTGTAACTGCCAAAGGGAAAACTGCTGCGTACTGACCGTTGAATCGTTGCGCTGTGCCAAAAAGTGGATTTGCCGCACATCTGACTGCCGAGTTTCACAAATAACATTTGTATATGTTTTGAGAATTAACTGGTTTAAGAGTTCCAACTGTTCGCATTGTTGTGCTTGAAATGCTTGCTGTGTTTGGTAGCGTTGTTTTTTAGCTAATAAATAGGCTTTTCCCTTAGCATCAATATTGTCAGAATCGTCAAGTAAAGAGCAGGGTATCATTTTTACAGTGTACTCAACTTTGTCTGCTAGCTGAGTTAAGGCTTCTAGATATTGCTCTTGGTGCTTTTCTAGATGATTCAGCAGTTTTTCTTGCGAGGTAAAACCCCTGCCAAAGCGTAGGGGAAGAAGGGGAGTTTGTTGAAAAAGTTCTCGAATTACGCGATCGTGGTTTAATACAGCTTGAAGTAAACGCTCATCCGTTGCCTGTATTGCCTCCAGTGAGATTTCCGGCTCTACGATCGCACCTAAACCAGAAGAGTAAACTAGTTCAATATTCCTTTCCATCCCAAAGGGTAGAACAAGTGGTGATGCGGTGGGGGCTAGAAGAGCATAAGCGTATATTGACATAAGTAGGTCGGCGTAAATATTTATAGTTAGGATGAGGCAGGAGTCTTTTTGCCTTCTGCCCTCTATTCAGATTGATGCTGATTAGCAAGCATTTGGTATGTAGCTTGAAAATCATCATTTGTAATCTGAATCAGGCTGGAGTCGCTCAATCCCTGGGCGCGGTATCGACGAATGGCGCTTAAAGCAGCTTGATTGCTCAACAAAGCCAAGTCTGCCCCATTCCAACCCTCGGTAACTGTCGCCCAAGTTTCTAAATCGACACAAACCAAGGGACGATCTAGATTGTGAACTCCTAAAATCGCTAATCGGCTGGCTCGATCTGGTAGATCGATTTTGATTTGTAAGTCCAATCTTCCGGCTCTGAGCAAGGCGGGATCGAGGGTTTCTGGACGATTGGTTGCTCCTACTAACAATACTTTTGGGCATTCATGCAACCCATCTAGTTCGGTGAGCAATTGACCGACAACGCGATCGCTAACTCCAGAATCACCAGTGAATCGTCCCCTTGCTGGTGCTAAGGTATCAATTTCATCTATAAACACAACGCAAGGAGCTGCTTGCCGAGCTTTGCGAAAGAGTTCTCTGACTGCCTGTTCTGCTGCTCCTACCCATCGGCTGAGTAATTCCGGGCCATTCACAGCAATAAAGTTGGCTCTAGCCTGGGAAGCGATCGCTTTTGCAAGTAATGTTTTTCCCGTTCCCGGCGGCCCCCACAACAGAATCCCACGAGGAGGCTTGGCTTTGGTTTGCTCGTATAGTTCGGGATAGAGGAGTGCGCCTTCAACAGATTCTTGAAGTTTTTGTTTCACATCATCCAAACCACCAATGTCATCCCAACTGACACTTGGTACTTCAATTGCTACATCCCTGAGAACTGAGGGTTTTATCTCCTTAATTGCTTCGAGAAAATCCTGCTGCATGATAGTCATGTTCTCAGGAACGGGACTGTTGAGCGAGGGGACTTGACGACGAAGGGCAATATAGGCTGCTTTTTGACAAAGAGCTTTAATATCAGCTCCGACAAAACCGACAGCCAAATCGGCGATCGCTCCTAAATTAATTGAAGTCTCCAAGGGCATGGCATTTGTCAAAATCGTCAGAATTTCCAATCGTCCATTGCGATCAGGAACCCGAAACTGAACTTCGCGATCGAAGCGTCCCGGACGACGCAGCGCCGGATCGAGATAATCGGGACGATTTGTTGCCGCTAATACAATTACGCCCTCGGTTTTGGCAAACCCATCCATTAACCCAAGCAACTGCGCCACTAGTCTTTTTTCAACTTCACCTTCAACTTGGCTGCGATCTGGGGCAAGGCTGTCAATTTCATCAATAAATATCAGGCAGGGAGCAGAACGAGTTGCTTTCTCAAAAATACTTCGCAAACGAGCTTCTGCTTCGCCGTAATACTTGCTCATCACCTCTGGGCCATTGATGGCAATGTAGTTTAACTCTAACTCTTCTGCCAAAACGCGGGCTGTTAAAGTTTTTCCCGTACCGGGCGGGCCAACTAGCAAAACCCCACTCGGAGGCTCTAACCCTAATTTCACCAATAAATCTGGACGTTTAAGTGGAATTTCAACTAACTCTCTGATTTCTTGGAGGACATCAGCCAAGCCGCCGACATCTTGCCAAGAAGTTTTTGAGTTCGTCCGAGCTGATGGGGGGGTAACATCAGTATCATCCATTGGTGTAGTGCCAACGGTGGAATTGGATCTGACTCGGCTGGAATTATTTGTTCTGGGAATATTGCCTTGCCGGGGAATACTACTAAGATTATGAGAGCGAATTTGAATAGAAGTTTTTAACTCGCCTTTCTCTACTTTTTCTTCTAAAGCTTTGGCAATTTCTAATAGGTGTTCAAATCCTTTAAATATGTCGTCCATTGATTTTACTTAAATAAAAGGTAGAGAAAAATTTTATTTTCATAGGACTTACGCACAACAATGAAAAAACGAACCGCCAAGGACGCAAAGGACGCAGAGAAATAAGAGTTTTAGAGAGTTATTGCGTAAGTCCTGTTCCCAAAAATTAAAAGTTTAAATAATTTTTCATTCTCAATTTTTATTGCTGTTCAACAGGGAGAGGAATTAATTCAGTTGGAAATGGATAATCGAAGACGAGCAAAGTTATACGGGGCAGTGAAATTGTTGTAGCGAATTCGCAAACGATCTTCAAATTGACGATCGAGTGCTTCAACGTGTTCGCTAAATTGTGATTCTGCTTCCCAAGGAATTAGGTAGGCTGAATTGTAGATCATTGTGTCCATTTGGGGAGTATTTTCTACTACTTCGATCGCAATGGAGTTGAGCGTGCTTTTAAATACATCTATGATGCTTTGCTTGCGATCGCTCATTCCCTGTTCGATGGTTTGCCCTATTTGGATTACCCGCTCCATACTCAGGGGTTGGCCCACTAGCTTATCCCTTTCGGTTTTCAGATTTGGGTGTTCTGCCAATAGTCCTTGAATTTCTGCCTCAGTATCCCAAAAAACTTTGACACTAACTTCTCGGCAACCCGATAATTTTGCAAGCAATTGCGTCAATTCTTCTTGATGAGGACGAATTAATTGCTGTGAAACCGTTTCCCAGCTTGAAACCAAAAGTCCAAATTGCACTGGCAGTAAATAGCGTTGGCGTAGCCCGTCGTAGACATCGCCTCCTTGCATGATCTCCTCAAGGACTTTTTCATGACTTAGCAGGTTACGACGGCTGGCCAAATAACGCTCTTGCTGTGCTTCCGAGTAGATGACTGCAAAATCATCCAAAATTTTAATTTCTACAGGTTGCCGATCTAAGCCCTGTAAATTTAAGTTTTCTGGAGCAGGCAAGGTCAAAATTCCATAAATGTAAAAGCCATAACTCATAAGAATGTCTTACCAAGAAGAATGTAGATAAAAAAGTTACAGGGGTTTAGAGGTGAGTACTAGTCTTAATTTGGCATGAACTAAGCTTAACTGAGCCAGTCCTAAGTCCAAGTCACCTTCAACCACAACACCTGTATTTAATAGGCGATCGAGGAGTTCTAAAATAGACGGTTGACTAGAGGTTTCACCGGGGTAGTATCCTCCAGATTGGGGAAGTAAATTTCCCATTTCACCCAAGTTAATATTTAGCTCGGCTGGGTCAACATCAAATATCTCGCAAAGCTTAACAACCTGTTGTTCAAGCTGTTGCAGGCTTTCGGCAGCTCGATCTAGCTCATGGTCGTTGAGGGTGCCAGCATCCATTCGCCGAATCACCTGAGCTTCCATGAGTTGGCGTATCAGTTCAACAACCGTCAGTAACAACGGTGCTAAACCGGAATCGGAACCTTTTGATTTACTAATCGCCTGCATTCTGATGATTAATAGGATTGAGTGCTTTGAGCGATCGCAGTTCTGTTTCTAGACTGACAAGACGCTCTTGAAGTTGTTGATTAGTTGCTAATAAGGTGCGAGTTTGACTATTAAGATAGGGGTCGCTCTCCCACCAGTTAATTCCAATTTCTTTGGCTTTATCAACAGAAGAAATCAACAAACGAATCCGAATGTTGAGCAGTTCTGTAGAGCCTACAGAAATAGAAATATCTCCTGCGATAACAATGCCTTTATCCAGAACCCGTTCTAGAATATCTGCCAAGGTAGAACCTTGAGTTGATGTGGTGATCGCTCCTCGGTTAGTATTAGTACTCATTTTTTTATTAAATGACCAGAATCAAAAGCAACTGTTTGTGAGATGTTCGGTGGCTCGGCATTGCTCTGCATTTGTACTAATACTCCCTGCTCCCTGAGAGATTTGAGTGCAGCCACAATTTGACTGCGATCAATCCCTAGTTCTACTGCCAATTCAGAGAAACGCCTTCCTGGAGAATTACACAGATAGTTGTAGACTTCATGCTCGTAAGGTACTCGTTGTTCCAATACAACCCGATCTTGGTTATTTGGTATTATCTCTGACGGCTGAGATTGAGTATTTGTACTATGATACAATTCACTTAAAACCTCTTCCAGTAGCCGAGTTGCTTCCATGAGAGGTTGATTCGTGCGAGAAAGCAGGATATCGGCACAAATATCTTGGAAGTTAGGATCTCCAGGGTTTACAGAAATTTCGTGTTCGTTGCAGATTTTGGCAATCATCAGACAGGAACGCAATCCACCGCCCTGTCCAGAGCTAGATCGACTCCAAAACGTCCGTACTACACGAACAATTACTTCTGCTTTCTCGGAATCTATGCCTGTTTTATGAACTACAATTTCCTGCTGAGTTAGTTCATCAGGTGGAGGCATATCAATGGTAATAACACGATCCATCAAAGCATCCTGAGTTGCATGAACTCCACAATACTCTTGAGGATTTGATGTTAAGATTGCCCGAAACTGAGGATGAACCCGGATATACTCGGCTCGATGTTGGTTTGTTGGTAATACTAACAACCTCTCCTCAAGTACGGAGAGTAAAACGTTATTTACCTCCGGGTGCGATCGGTTGAATTCGTCGTAAACCAGCGTAAATCCTTCTTTACAAGCTAAGGTTAATCGTGCATCAACCCAATGTTGTCGGAGTTCATCCTCAACTTTGACAACGCTGTGGATGAAGTTATCAACAACCTTTTTACGGGTATAACCTAATTGATTACCAATCAAGTCTGAGGTTTTAAACTCATCATCTCCAAATAAGAGGATGATCGGCTGGTTGAGCAAATCAGCTAGATGCATTGCCAGAGTAGTTTTCCCGACTCCGGCTGCACCACGCAAATGTATTGAAAAACCTGACTGTAGATAGCGCAAAGCACGTTGAGCGATGCGTTGAACAGCAGGGGTATTGACAAATCGTTGGGGAGATGCATTTAATACTGTTGTCAAGCTCTAAGTACCTCCAAAATAAGAATTTTCTAAAAAAGTAATTTTTTGCACATCGGATATATAAAATACGGATGTCAATAAGCCTTAACTGGACTCAAATCCAAAGAATTTTGGCATCAACATAAGACTAGTAATGTTTTATATTTATGTCATCAGCATGATTACGGTCTTGCGAGGACAGCTTTAATAAATCCACACGAGTGTAAACTGATATGGTTCTGCGCTTTTTACTATTACCGATTACCGGCCCATTAATGGGGGTAACGTGGCTTGGGGAAAAAATTTTAGAACAAGCAAGTACTGAAATTGATGATAAAGAAAATCTTAGCAAGCAGCTTCTAGCACTGCAACTTGCTTTTGATATGGGAGAAATTCCCGAAGAAGAGTTTGAAATTCAGGAAGAAGCTCTTTTATTAGCGATTCTGGAAGCAGAAAAGCAGGGAACAGAAAATAGGGAATAGGGCGTTGCATAAAGGCGGGATGATTTTTTTCACGCAGAGGAGCCAGTGCGTTGGGCGGCTTTGCCGACTTGAAGCAACTGGTGTAGCGCAGAGACGCAGAGAGGATGTACTATTCTTTTTCTTCGTTTTCTACTTCTACAGACAAATTCTCCAATTCTGCTTCTAACTGCTCAATAGTTGGTAAATTTGTTTGTAACTCTTTGGGCAATGATTTAGTAAGTTTAGTTTGCCATTCAGCAATGCCAATTGGTTTATTGACATCACGCAATGCATACTCAGCAATAATATTATCCTTACTTGCACACAAAATTAAACCAATTGAAGGACTATCTATAGGAGATTTAAGTAAATCATCTACAGCCGAAAGATAAAAATTTATTTTTCCTGCATACTCAGGTTTAAATTTACCTGTTTTCAGTTCAATTACTACAAAACAATGTAATTTTACATGATAAAAAAGCAGGTCTATATAAAAATCTTCATTTCCAACTTTTAAATTATACTTCTGCCCAACAAAGGCAAATCCTATACCTAATTCTAAAAGAAATTGGGTAATATGTTTAACAAGCTCTTTTTCTATTTCTCGTTCTTGTGCTGCTTCTCCTAAAGTTAAAAAATCAAAAACGTAAGGGTCTTTTAAAGTCTCTCTAGCAATGTCTGATTGAAGAGAGGGTAATATAGCATCAAAGTTATTGACAGCTTTTCCCTGACGATCAAAAAGTCTATTATTAATTTGTAGAGTTAAAATATTTCGACTCCAACCATTTTCTAAGGTTTTTTGTACATACCACAGCTTTGCTGAAGTATCTTTGATAGCATCCAAAATACGGACATTATGCCCCCAAGGAATTAGTGCAACAAGCTGTTGCACAATTTGTTCATCTGGGTAAGCTTCAGCAAAAGCCCGCATATATTTAAGATTACGTGCTGAGAATCCTTTCATCTCAGGGAAGGCTTCTTTTAAGTCCCTGGCAAGACGTTCGATAACTTTTGTTCCCCATCCCTGTTGTTGTTGTCGAAGAAGAATATCTCGCCCAATTTACCAATAGAGCAATATCAATTCGCGGTTAATAGATAATGCTGCTCGTACCTGGGCGTTGCGTATGCGTTCTTTTAGCTCCCGCAAGAAATTGTTATAATTTTCCATTTCGGTTAATTCTTTCCCAACTTACTGATAAATTACTGTCCCAACAGTGTACTTTCTACTGGTTTACAATCTAACTAGTCAACTTGTAAACATTTGAATTATATTGCACTTCCCTGGTTTGGTAACAGAACATAAAACTCACATAACTATGACAAGGCTCGGATTAAAAAATTATCAAGTTTGGCAAGATTTAACTGAAATATTACAAAGTTTAGATGCTAATCTTCTTGTTCAAGAACATCTTGATCAGTGTGATTATAAAGTGTGTGGCTATTGGGATGAACAAGATGAATATTATGAGCAAAGTACGTTACCTCGTACCCTAACAGCCGAATTAGTTAGCAGTTCAATAGGCGTTACTCACAAAGAACGTTTTTTACAACTAAAGTTTTTGCTCATAGCTGATGCTGTTGATAATACAAAAACTGCGAGTCGAAATGCTCAAAAACTTGGTGAATTAGTTCTTATTTATGATGGAAATCTAGAATTTATTGATGAGAATTGGCTTTTAGATGTCAATTCTCCATTCCTTGTGAAGCGATCTGGCTAATTTTAGGCAATTGAGTAGAAGTAAGAAATAACTAAGCAACGAATTTTCGTGTCTATAATACAAAGGTCAGTAGATGAAGATAACTGCTCTTGAGTTGTTGCAGCGATATGCTGCTGGGGAGAGAGATTTTAGTGGGGCCAATTTGGAAGAGGCTGACTTGAGTGGAGTTAACCTGAGTGGGGCTAATTTGAGTCGAGCTAATTTGTTAGCTGCTAACTTGAGTGGAGCTAACTTGAGTGGGGCTAATCTCAGCTATGCCGAATTGAGTCTGGCTAAGTTCATTGGTACTAACTTGGAAGGAGCTAGTGTAACCAATGCTGACGCAGTTTGTGCCAGATTTGAAAATGCTAATCTCAAAGGGTCTTACCTCAGTGATTTCGGTCGGTCTCACGGAGCTTATTTTCAAAATACTATTGTAGGTAATGGCGATATTCTTGTCGAAGAGAGTATTGAAGGATGAAAAATTCTAGGTTATTTTATCACCTTTCCTTGTGTATACAGTAGGAAAGCGTGAGTGTTTACCGAAGCGATCGCAATTTTTCAGGTACAACCGCGCAAGGAAGTTGCGAAGAATAGGCAAGCTGAAATATTAGTACTTAGTATTCCAAGGTTATGGTGTTGAATTTTGGTGTATTGTCCTCTAAGTCAGTATTTGCTTGCTGATGGGTGATGGCTTCTTCAGCAATGATTTGACTATTTAAAATAGCAAGACGCTGCTGAATCTGATGTCGGCGTGCTTCGAGTTTCTGTAGTTCCTGCTCTAAACGCTCTTTTTCCAACATCATTTTGTAAGCATTTAAGTAAACTCTTGCTTGAGAACGTTGAGGAGGCATTGAGCTAAGTTTGGCTTGAATTTGTCCGCGATTTGGAGTGCGATGCATAATAAATTTCTCTTTGGGTATGAAAGTATTTAGTCTAATTAGCCGTTAAAATAAACAGGCGGCGGCTGCTTGGATGCGTTCTAAAGGCTGAACTGAGCGAGGAAGCACTGGTAAGCGAACCATTGTTAAATCTGGAAAATCGCAATTAACGATCGCTGTAGAAGTAAAGCGGTTTAGAACAAGGTAATTCTGGCTTACACCTATTTCTTGCAGAGATTTGAACAAGCGTTGTTGTTCGGCAAGTACGCTAGCCTGGTTAAGTGTAACCCCAATAAACTCTGCTTGCTGTGGGTCTTTTAGCACTTTTTGGGCTTTGACTACGCGCTGTCGCAAAGTTCGTAAACGCCCCATAAACTCTGTACGACCAAGAACATTTTGATACTTGATCCAAAGTTTGAAAATCCATGCTAGCCAGTCTGCTAGTGCATTTGGCATTTCTAGAAAACGCAGAAGATGTCCTGTAGGAGCAGTGTCTAAAATAATCAAGTCTTCTCCTTGTTGCTCTAGCAATTCCATTACTGTTAACAAGGAAAGCATTTCATCAATCCCTGGTAAAGCTTGCTCGACAATTTTGCGCCAAGCAACAGGAGCGTATGCCATTTCAATAGCTTCGCTTGTTTGGATTTCGCCACTCATCATTTCGGCGAGTTCCCACAGGTAATCGGCTCTGAATTGCTCTAGAAGGCGATCGCTATCTACTTCCTGACCTCGAAGATTGGCAGTTATTTGATATGGTTCGTGTCCTAAACTCAGACCAAAGGCATCACCCAAGGAGTGGGCTGGATCGATGGAAACCATGCGAATTTTGCGATCGCGATGTTGTTGAGCCATAGCCCAACCAATCGCAGCTGCGACTGTAGTCTTACCTACTCCACCTTTACCGCCAATTAATAACAAGCGACGACCTCTGGTGAGAAAATCTCCAAAGCTAGGAGGAATTGTTTCCGGCCATTGAACTGGGAGTAGATCGATAGGAAATAGCGGTTCCATCTGAGGAACATGGATTTGGTCGATCAGATGGCTGAGGGCTAGAATCCCTAAAGGCTCCTTATCTTGCTGTGGCACGATAAAAATCGGCTTTCCGTTAGCAAGATCCGTATACTGACCGATCAGTGGTTGTTGTTCTTGGTAACGATCGCGGTCAGTCGCACTGGCAAGGACTTGGTTGACAAACAAGCCTCCACAAGGAACTTGCATGGTTTGTAAGGCTTCTAGGAATCGTTTTGATTCCAACCAACTCATTGGTTCGGCGATCGCAACTAACAAACAAGCTGTATGCTTAGAATCTTGAAGCAGACGGCGACCTTGGGAAAGTTCAGCTTTCAGGGTATGCAAAAAATCGTCAGCGCGATCGGGTGTGTAACTCCCAGCAAAGGTCTTGCTAATATACCGATGCTTTTCTTGAAACAATTCAAGAGAGTGGAGGAAAGTGTCTAAAAAGTCCATTAAGCCAAACAAGTTGAGAGTATGACCGCTAGGAGCCATATCCACTACTACTCGATCTACCTGCTGTTCGTTGAAAAGACGTTGGATCTCTAACAAACCCATCAATTCGTCTAGTCCAGGCCAATTTAAATCCCAAACTGGAGACAAGTCTTCTCCTTCAACAAAACTACCTCGTTCTACTAGCAGTTCTAATACCTGACCATAACGTTCTTTAAAGTCTTGTAGCAGAAGCTTTGCATCCAACGCCCTGACTCGTAGATTGGGTAGTTCCGCTATGGGACGAGGAATGTCATCAACGCTAACTTGTAAGACATCTCCAAGAGAGTGAGCCGGATCGGTTGAGATTAAAAGAATTTGCTCGTTGACAAATTTCTGCGCCCAACGATATGCAAAGGTGCAGGAGATTGTTGTTTTTCCGACTCCACCTTTGCCGCTAAACATAGCAAGGTGTAGGTTATCAAAAAGTTCCATCTCGTTTGTCATTTCCGGCGTTTTAGGACAAAGTTACTACATATTTTTTAAATTTACTTAAGTAATTTTGCTGAATAAAGCTATTTAAAACCTTAATTTTTTACGATTGGAGTCCCTGTGAAGCAAGAATCCCCGAATTTATAATTCAGGGAGTGTCAAAAAGATTAGCTGAGGAACTATAACTGAGGGAAAGATTTAGCTAGGGGTGTCCAAAGGTAAGGAGATATAGATGGTTAACAGTTCTGAAAGCGATATAAATATTGGATATCATATCCAAGGTATTTCTGAATACAACTTTTTTTCTGACAGTCAATCTGAGGACATTCATCGTCGTCCACTCAAAATAGACTCTCCTTACTTAGGATTAAAAACTTTTGAAATTAAAGATAAAGACAAATTTTTTGGTCGGGAGAAATGGATTGCTGAGATTAGCGATCGCTTAAAAAAAGATGATGCACTCTTGCTTTTAGGAGCAGCATACAGTGGCAAATCATCGTTGATTATGGCAGGTTTAATTACTTATTTAGGATCTTATAAAAATTCGTTAATCAATATCACTTTTCAACCAGATAAAAATCCTTTTAAATCTCTTTATAAGTGTCTGGCTTTTACTTATGGGAAACAATCAAAAATAGCTGATAGCTGTCGAGAAATCAGAGAAGATACCCTAATTAAAATTGTTAAATTACTCAAACAAGATTATGAGCGGGTTCTGATTTTTATAGACCGATTTGAAGAACTGTTTACGAAAACTCAAAAACCGGAACGTGACAAATTTGTTGCTAGTCTCTTTCAATTGAACCAGCAGCAGGATAGCTCTGTCAAAATTGTTTTAACAATGCGATCTGATTTTTTGGATAGATTTAGTGAGTATCCGCAACTTGCGAAGATCCACGATCGCTATAGTTGTATACTCACTAGAATGAGCGATGATGAATTAAAGTTAGCGATCGCTGAACCTGCTGCGAGGCATGGCGTTACTTTTGAACAAGGACTAATCGAGCAAATTATTGGTGATTTTCACCAACAAGGTGATTCTTTACCACTTCTGCAATACACTCTAGATGTACTGTGGAAAAGCGAAAATATTCAAAATCGGGTTCTTAAAATAGAGACTTATCAAGAACTAAAAGAGCAAATATTTAGTTATTTCAGCGAACAAGTTCATCAATTTATTAATCCTACTGCTGGATGGCATGATTCGCATTTGAGAGAACAGGAACAAGAGATTCAAAAGTTAAATCTTGCACTGACTGAATTAAAACTGCGCGAACAATCCGCTAGGGTTTTGAATTTACTTCCTGTCCAACCGCTAGAGGGTTTGGTGCTGGCAATTCAAACAATGGGTGAGAATCTGGAGAAATATCCAAATCAGCTTCTAGCTTCTGTTTTGGGAAGCTTAAAGGAAGCAACAAACACGCCCACAGAAGCAAATAGCTTGCGTGGACACGAGCAAGAGGTTAATTGTCTAGCTTTTAGTCCTGATGGCAACTTTATTGCCAGTGGCAGTAGCGATTCTACGATATGTTTGTGGAATATTATTGGCAATCCCACTGCTCAATTTTTGTTGGGACACGAGCAAGAGGTTAATTGTCTAGCCTTTAGTCCTGATGGCAAGTTTATTGTTAGTGGCAGTATTGACGGAATTTTGTGTTTATGGGATCTACAAGGTAATCTTATTACTCAACAGTGGCAGGGACATGAGGAAGGAGTTATTGCCATCGCCTTTAGCTCAAATAGCGATTCTATTGTCAGTGTTGGTTTTGACGGAACGGTGTGTTTGTGGGATTTACAAGGTAACGCCATTACTCAACCTTGGCGGGGACATAAGGAAGGAGTTATTTCCGTCGCCTTTAGCGCAAATGGCGATTCTATTATCAGTGTTGGTTTTGACGGAACGGTGTGTTTGTGGGATTTACAAGGTAACGCCATAACTCAACCCTGGCACAAACATGAGGCAAAAATTATTTGCGTCGCCTTTAGCCCCGATCGCAAGTTTATTGTCAGTGGTAGCAGTGATTCTACAGTGCGGTTGTGGGACATTCAAGGTAATCCCATCGGTCAACCTTGGCACGGGCATGAAGGACATGTAAATTCTGTAGCGTTTAGCCCTGATGGCAAGTTTATTATTAGTGGTAGCTGCGATCAGACAATACGCTTGTGGAATATCAATGGCAACCCCATTACTCAACCTTGGCGTGGACATGAAGGACAGGTTAATTCCTTAGCCTTTAGCCCCGATGGCAAATTTATTATTAGTGGTGGCGATAAAACTGTGCGTTTGTGGGAGCTACATCAAATACTACAAGATCGGGTCATCGGGCGATCGCAGCGCAAATATGAAAATTGGGTCAATTCTGTCGCCTTTAGCCCTGATGGTAAGTGGATTGTCAGTGCCAGCAATGATTTTACAATCCGCTTGTGGGATAGCAACGGCAACCCCACTGGTCAACCTTGGCGCGGACATGAGTATTGGGTAAATTCCGCAGCTTTTAGCACTAGTGGTAAACTGATTGCCAGCGCTAGTCTTGATGGAACAGTTCGCTTGTGGCAGTGTGGATGGCAAGAATGGTTGCAAGTTTGTTGCAACAGGTTACATTATCATCCTGTCTTTCGAAATCCTGAAAATGGCATTGATGTAGAAATTGCCCACCAAACTTGTCAAAAATATGTATGGAATCCACAATGCCATAAACAGTTGAACAACCAGGTAGAGCTAAAAGAGAAAGCTTTTTCAGTAGCTTTGGAGGACTTTAAGCAAGCAGTTAAACTTAATTTCACATCGCACTGGAAACATCACCTTGCTTGGCAATCAGTACCCACAGAGAACCAACATCAGTGAGATAAGGTAATTGCACTTTTGTCAACCAGTTAAAATACTCAAAATAGTCTTATTGGAAATGCCCTTAGCACTTAGTAATGGAATTGACATTACTATTTCCAGGTGCAAGATATGAGCCACCCAGAGAGAAACTTTTGGTGTGCGACCGCTCTATTGTGAGAAATGCCGTCCGCCTCAACCTCCCAAGCAATCGAAAGTAGTCCCTATAGGCAAGAGGAAACCCAAAGCGATGAACTACTTGAGTTGCAAAGGTATTGGAGGGTAAGTTGTTCAGGACTTACGCAACTGTCACAAGCAATGGCGCGGTGTAGCCGCGCCGCGCGCCAAGCAACTACACGATAAACA
>NZ_JAVRBY020000089.1:0-23048 GCF_034531035.1 Nostoc sp. DedQUE02
TTTGGGGAAAAGGTTAAAGGGTAAAGGTTAAAGGTTTTTTCTTTCCCCTTTTCCCCCGCCCCTTATCCCCAGAGGGGGCCCCACCTTCCCCTTTTCCCCTTAGACAAGTATTGAGGCGTAGCCCGCACTTCTCTACGAGACGCTGCGCGTAGCTTGCTTCCCCGGAGGGGTACGGCAAGCTCAGTGACCATCGTAGACATCGCCCAAACCATCCAAATTTACACGTGCTTTATATCACTGGGCTTTTAAGTAAAGATACTAAATGACGTTTTGTTTTTGCGGTATTTACCATTTGACCCAAATCCCAAATCGGGTATTGGGGATTGGGAACTGGGGAAAAACTTAATCACTAATGCCCCATGCCCCGCCCCATGCCCAATTTCCAATCAAACCACAGCAGCTGTCGATGCGAGTTTTTCCTTCTGTGACATAGACAACATTAGGTCAATCACGCGATTCGAGTAGCCCCACTCATTGTCATACCAGGAAATTACCTTGAAAAAGTTGGAATTCAACTCAATCCCAGCACCTGCGTCGAAGATACTGGAATGGGTATCGCCTTGAAAATCTGTGGAAACTACTTCTTCATCTGTGTAACCCAGGATACCCGCTAGTGAACCGGCGGCAGCCTCCTTCATGGCAGCACAGATTTCCTTATAACTGGTAGCTTTGGCTGTTTTGAAAGTTAAATCAACTACAGAGACATCAGGAGTTGGAACTCGTAATGCCATACCAGTCAGCCTACCCTTCAATTCTGGTAAAACCAGTGCCACAGCTTTAGCTGCACCTGTGGATGAGGGAATAATATTCTGGCTTGCACCTCGACCACCCCGCCAGTCTTTTTTGCTAGGGCCGTCTACGGTTGGCTGAGTGGCAGTCATTGCATGGACAGTGGTCATTAATCCTTCAGTCAACCCAAAATTGTCATTGATCACCTTAGCAATCGGAGCTAGACAGTTTGTAGTGCAGCTAGCATTGGAGACAATGACATCCTTGCTAGGGTCAAACAGGTGATGATTTACACCCATTAGTAGGGTTGGAACTGTATCAGGATCTTTAGTGGGAGCGGAAATTACTACTCGCTTTGCACCTGCTTTCAGGTGGTTGGCGGCTCCTTCATGGCCAGTGAAGAGTCCGGTAGCTTCCACGACATAATCTGCGCCTAATTGTCCCCAAGGTAACTCTGCTGGGTTCCTCACCGACACGCAAGGAATGAAGTGTCCGTCAATGAGGATACCATCTTCCTTGGCTTCAACCTTGTGCTTTAATCTGCCGTGGGTTGAGTCGTATTTTAATAGGTAAGCGAGGTTATCTGGTGGTACTAGGTCGTTAATGCCTATAAACTCAATGTTGGGGTTATCGATGCCAGCGCGAAGCACAAGTCGCCCGATTCGACCGAAGCCATTGATACCAACCTTCAATTTAGTCAAGATTAAACCTACCCTTGTGGAAAGTTGAACAAAAGGAGAAAGTTAAAAGTCAAAATAGATTGCCTTTTACTCTTTACTCTTTGATCCTGACAGTCTCAGTCAGCTAAGGCATATTTACTTGGCATCTTTTAAGGATTGGGGCATTGGGCATGGGGCATTGAGGATTAGGGACTGGAAACTGGAGATTCGGAAAGAAATTCTTTTAAAGCTAGAACTTACGCACAGACTAGGATTTTACGTCATTACGAGCGATCGCGATCGAGTCCCCGATCCCCAATTCAAGTTGGTTGAACAAATCGCTTAATTTCACCACAGGCAATATAAGACTTGCCATCAGGTGCGGTTTTGACTTCATCAACGACGTAAAGCATTCCTTCCTCGCGAACCGATCGCGGAAAACGCATGTTCCAATCCGGTTCATATCCATCGGAAACCACCCTAGCACGTAGTTTGCTGCCATCTTTGACACACTGAACTAAAATGCTGTCCCCTACACTATCAGTTGTGGGAAGATCGGCGGCACTGGCAGGGCCTTTGGCAGCTTTGCCTGTGTTAGCTCGATTGGATTGTCTAGAGACAACGAAGATATCTGTTTCACCGGGTTGAGCAAAACGGGTAATCTTACCGCGTACACGGTAGAAAGTGCGATCGCTTGAAAGTTCTAATCCTTCAACAACATAGCGTGCCCCCTCGGCACGAATGGCGCGGGGAAACTGGATATTCTTCGTGGAATCGTAGCCTTTAGAGACGACTTTCACCCGCAGTTTACCCCCTTCACGAACGCAGTACAATTCAACACCTGAACCGACTTCATTCACAATCGGCATCGCGTAGACTTCATCGCCAGCAGCCACACCGCGACCCACCAAATCGCTGCGATTGCGCGTCATTGTCTGGTAAGTCTGATCGCGCATCTCTTTACGTCCGGCATTGCCTAGAGCTTTTTGGGCGATCCGACCTGCGAAATACTCAAGCTGATCGATCTCTTCAGCAATTTCAAAATTCTCGTTCAACCCTTTATCTCGCAACTCTTTCACCAGCGCCCGGAGGATTTTTTCAGCTTCCTGATGTCTGCCATCTTCAGCTAGACTGAGGGCAGTCTCTTTAGCCTTAGCAATGGTAAGGCGACTCAGTTCCAGAATGATATGGCTGGTAGAGGCAAAAGCTGCTTCCTCAACAGTACCAACTTTGGCGATCACATCTACAGTGCCTGAGACACTTTGAATAACGTCATCTTGGACAACATCGGCGCTGTAATGCAACTTCATCACAGGTAAATCACCAACTTGAGCGCTTGAGATCGCCAAACTCAAACCCAGAAGTTTGTCTTCACCCTCGTAAAGCTCTCCCAAGGTGAGGACAGTTTGACCAGCATCATTCTGGTTAACTTTAGCAAGACTTAAAGTATCAACGAGGCTGACACCATCAGCCAATTCCACAGTCACCTTGAGATTTTGTCCCACGACGGCTCTGAGACTATTTAATTCAATACTAAACACTTCAGTTGCTTCATCGATGCTTTGAATGAAGTAGAAATTGCCCGTGGCAGCCCTTGCCATCCCAATCAGCAGGTCTTCATTGAAACCCTGACCAAAACCTAACGTAGTTGTAATAATGCCTTCTTCAGCTTTTTGCCCCGATGTCGTCGTCAGTATCTTGGGGTCTTGAATACCCATATTGGCATGACCATCGGTAAGCAGCAGAACACGGTTGATTTTTTGCGGATCAAGTCGCGTCTTCACGTGTTCGCAGCCTTTTAGCCATCCCCCTGATAAGTTGGTAATACCGCCTGCTCTCACCTTATGGATAGCATTTTTTAGTGCGGCCTGATTATTCACAGCCTGGGGTGGTATAATGCTATCCACTTCATCGTCGTAAACAACTACTGAAAGAATGTCATCTGGCTCAAGTTGATTTACCACAGACTCAGCAGCTTTGAGTGCATGATACAAGGGAGCGCCTGCCATAGAGCCGGAACGGTCAATTACCAGAGAAAGATTTAGGTTACGTCGGGGAGATTCAGTTATATCAGCACGAAAACGTAGGAGAATATTAGTCTTTAATGAAGATCCTGCGGGGAGGATAGACTGGTCAAATTCGTAACTTGTCTTAATCATTTTTTATATCCCTTTAAATTGTTTTTTATGAGCCAGAAGCCTTATGATGGAAGGATAATCAGTACTTTCTTTAGTTTACCCGGAAATTAGTTTTTTACGTGTAAAAATTGAATTCAATGTAATATTTTATAGTTATTATATCTCACCAGCAAGGGATATTTTAGGGAAAGTTTATGATTTACTAACTTTATCCTCTACCACTCTTTGGTACTGAAAGGCGATCGCACTGGTCACAATTGCGGGAAACTGAAAGCAGAGATATTACCAGAGGAGAACCCAATGAGTTGGACTAAAGTTCTTGCAGTCGAATCACTTTCCCCAGGTGCACGAGAAGTGGTGAAAGTTGGCAACCGGAAAATTCTACTTTTGAATCACGAAAATCAGCTTTATGCTGTAGATAACAACTGTCCCCACTTAAAATTACCGTTGAAAAGTGGGAAAATTACTGAAAGTGGGGCAATTGTTTGTACCTTTCATCGCAGTGCTTTTGACCTGCGGACTGGTGAGGTACAAGCATGGTGTTCTTGGCCACCTGGTGTAGGTAAGGTACTCTCGTTGGTTTCACAACAAAAAGCATTGCCAGTGTTTCCAATTCGTGTAGAAGATGGCAGTATTTGGGTTGATGTGCAAGAGGAATAGTACCCAATACTTTTCGGTTAAGGGGGGAAAGGGGAAAGGGAAAGGTTTTAATTCACCTTTCCCCCTTACCCTTTAACCTTTTCCCAGACCAAAAGAGAGATTGTTAAGGCTTATCCGAAAAGTATTGGAATAGTACCCTCTGGTTCAATTTACTGCCATTTGACTCCTGAATTCTGCTGTAAGTGACAAAAACCCCAGCCAATGAGTTTAGCTGGGGTTTCTATTAATATTTAGCTAATACAGAGATATAGAAACTATTGCATGAGAGAATGAACATCTTCTCAAGCAGTTTGAGCGCTTTGCTGTGATGTAATGTTGGGTTGTGTGTTACCATTACCGCCTTCTAGAGAAGCTGTAGCACTTTGAGATTGACCTAAATTTACCTTGAAAACCTTACTATGCTCTTGCTCCAGTTTGGGTAAAGTCAAAATTAAAATCCCATCTTTCAAGTCTGCCTTAACTTGTTGATTCTGAACTTTGGTTGGTAGAGGTATTACTCTCGTGAACTTGCCATACCGGAATTCAGAATGAACTTTAGCGTTTGATTGGAAATGTTTTTCGTAACGATGTTCACCAGCGATCGAAACTGCATCTTGAGTGACTTGAACATCCAAGTCTTTAGCTTCCACACCTGGAATTTCAACTCTTAATAGCAACTCGGAACCATTATCGTGTAATTCAACAGCAGGAACCCACGCTGTTCTAGGTGATGAAGAAATATCTGAGTTGCCACGTTCGGCTACTGTCAATTCAGAGAAGAGTTGATCCATTTGACGACGCAGAATTTCCATTTCACGGAATGGTTCCCAACGAATGAGTGCCATATTTCAGTCTCTCCTTAACTTTCTAATTCAATTTTGGGTAATCAAACAAAGTTTTAGAGGTATTTAGAGGCTTCAGATATTTAAATTATCGAACCTCTAGTTTTTTAGAGAGGAGCTTTATTTGCTTTGTTTCTTCTCTCTAGTAAGTAATTTAATAAAATAAAAATCTAAAAACAGTTGGGTAAACCGTACAGACAGAGGTTGGATTTACCGTATCAAACAAAAAAGGATGAAAAGAGAATAATCGATATCAGAGTAAGTAGGCAAGAAATTAAACTATACTACGTAATGTAAAATTAATTAAATTCGCTTGTAGTCACCAGCTCTAGCCCTTAGCGTTGGGCTAAAGCTGCTGATTCTTCTCCAATACGCTTGGATTAGCCATAAATACCTTAACCTGCGTAGGTTGGAGAGCCACTGCGCTCTTGCGGTTTCCCGACTTCCCTTCAAGGATCTTGCTTGGCGCTAGCTTCTCCCATTCGTGAGAGGCTAGCGCCAAGGAAGAAGCAAGTGGCGTTTGAGGAACGAAACCCAACAATTAACGATTGATGTTAGGTTTCACTTCGTACAGAGATTTAGTAGTATTAACTAATTATCCTGCTTTATCTACAACTTTTCGATACACCCTGTGCCGAAGTATGCTGGTAAGCGACGATAATTTTATTTACAATCTGGTAGCAGAGTTTTGCTTTCTGATTTCATGTTCAGTTTGATTCTAAAAATTACTGTTGATTGCAAATTATCTTAGGAACTGATATGGATGCTCAAAAAGTAAAAATTTTATTAGTTGATGACAACTTAGAGAATTTACATTTTTTATCAGACATCCTTCAACACCAAGGTTATCAGGTGCAAAGTGTCAGTTCTGGGCAATTGGCAATCAATATGGCGCTTGCTTCTCGCCCTGATTTGCTTTTGCTAAACGTTCTTTTGCTAGACATGGGTGGTTATGAAGTTTGTCAAAATTTAAAAGCTAAGGATAAAACTCAAGATATTTCGATAATTTTATTTGGTATTTTAGATGAATTATCTGAAAAGAACAACGTTTTTGATTTAGATGGTGTTGACTATATTAGTCAACCATTCCAAACTAAAGAAGTTTTATTACGCATACAAAATCAACTCACTATCCAAAGACTAAAAAAACAGTTACAAGAAAAAAATACTCAACTACGACAGGAAATTAGAGAGCGTCAACGGATTGAAGTTGAGTTAAATATTCGCAACAGACAAATAGAAGATATTTTTAAAGAAATACCCATTAGTATTAGCAAAGCTATTTGTAGACAAGTTTACCAAAGTGAACGCCTTATAGTCGAAGCCGCTCTGAAGAAGAGTGAAAGTCAGTATCGCCACCTAGTAGAGACATCCCAGGATATGATCTGGTCGGTGGATATTGATGGACTAATTACCTTTGTCAACCCAGCAGTCAAGCAGATTTATGGCTACGAACCCCAAGAAATGATCGGGCGTGCCTTGACTGATTTCATCTCGCCAAAACAAGTTGCTCAAGATAAAGTAGCCTTTGAGGGTGTTCTTCAGGAAAAACCTATCTTCCAGCATGAAACTACCTGTGTGGCTAAAGATGGTACTTTACTTTATCTAATGTTTAATGCGATCGCATTACGCAACGAAGAAGGTCAGGTTATAGGGATGACAGGCACTGCTAGTAATATTACACAACGCAGACATGCAGAAAAATTACTGCTAAAAAGCACGATTAAGCTCCGTAATCATAACCTCGTACTCACACAACTGGCACAAAATCAGACGCTTTATCACAGTGATTTAAAAACAGCTTTGAGTAAAATCACAGAAACAGCTGTCAAGAATATTGGGATGGAACGAGCTAGTGTCTGGCTGTATGACGAAACAGGCATAAAAATCGAGTGTTTTGATCTATTTGAAGGTAGCCGCAATCAACATAGTGAAGGACTTTCCTTATCAGCGACAGACTGTCCAGCTTATTTTGCAGCTTTGCAGCAAGACCAACCAATCGCCGCAGATGATGCCCATACCGATCCCAGAACTAGAGAACTCTCTGCGTCTTACTCAAAATTAAATATCACCTCCATACTCGATACACCCATTAGGCTGGAAGGAAAGACCGTAGGAGTTTTATGTTTGGAGGCAGTAGGAGTTACTCATCATTGGACGCTAGAAGACCAAAATTTTGCTCGCTCTTTGGGCAATTTAGTATCCTTGGTGTTGGAGGCAAAAGAACGCCAACGCGCAGAAGCCGCACGACGAGCTTCTGAAGAAAAGTTAGCATCAGCTTTTCGCTCATCTCCCGATCCAATTGCCTTAATTACTGTTCGCAACAAACGCTACATTGAAGTTAACGACAGCTTTTGTCGGTTTTTTGGTTATTCTCGTTCTCAGGTGATCGATCGCACCGATGGAGAATTAAATCTTTGGGCGAATCCAAAAGAATATAATTTTTTCACCCAGATCCTGCAACAAACAAAAGCCATCCGCAACTTTGAGATTGATGTCTGCACTTCAACAGGAGAAATTAGGACAACACTGTTGAGTGCGGAAATGATTAAGATTGATGGGCACTGGTACGTACTCGGCACCGCGAAAGATATTAGTGAACGCAAGCAGGCAGAAAATGAAAGCCGTTTACTGCTATTGACAACCCAAGCTATCACTCGTGCCAGTAATGTCAATAGCGCCTTAGCAGTGGTCTTGCGCTTAATTTGTCACACCATCGGCTGGGATTTTGGCGAAGCATGGATACCTAATGAAGATGGAACTGTTTTAGAACACAGTCTGGGCTGGTACGGTGAAGAGAGCAGTTTAGGAGAATTTTCCCGCCAAAGCCAAACAATGAAATTCGCTCTAGGACTGGAACTACCAGGAAGAGTTTGGCAAAGCCAGGAGCCAGAATGGATAGAAGATGTTTCTAAAGTTACAAAACAAGTTTTTTTGCGATCGCGACAAGCAGCAAAGGTAGGATTCAAAGCTAGTTTTGGTGTGCCGATAATGGCTGGAAACCAAGTATTAGCTGTCTTAGTGTTTTTTAAGCGTAGCCCAGTATCAGTAGATCGGCGTTTGCTGTTGCTAGTCAGTGCTGTTGCGGCTCAACTGGGTGGGTTGATTGAGCGCAAAACCCTAGAACAAGAATTAGCACTCAGAGAAGCTCGCCTCAATGCCTTTTTTAGCAGCGCTCCCGTCGGCATGAACATTGTAGATAACCAACTGCGGTTTGTGCAAATCAACCAACTGCTGGCGGAGATTAATGGACTACCCCAGCCAGATCATATTGGCAAGACTATCCATGAAGTCTTACCCCACATCGCCCCCTTAATGGAACCAATCTATCAACAAGTTTTGTTGACTGGTCAACCCATCCTCAATCAAGAATTAAGTAGTGCATCAATTAAACAACCAGATATTATCCGCCACTTCTTAGCTTCTTATTTTCCGATTCCTGGTGAGGGCGATCGCCCCTCTGGTGTCGGCACAGTTTTAGTAGAAATTAGCTATCGCAAACACGTCGAACAAGAACTGAGTTTAGCCAACGAACGCCTACAATATTTGCTCACCTCTAGCCCCGTAGTTATTTATAGCAGCAAAATATCAGACGATTTTAGCACTACCTTTATCAGTGAAAACGTTAAAGAAATGGTGGGCTACGAAGCGCGGGAATTTATCGACAACTCCAATTTTTGGCTCCATCACGTCCACCCCCAAGATATTGAACTCATCTCAGAAAAATTTTCCCATTTTGTTGAACAGGAGTACATTTCCTACGAATACCGTTGGTTACACGCTGACGGAACTTATCACTGGTTCTACGAAAAAATGAGGTTAATTCGTGACGAAGCTAACTCCCCGGTCGAATGGGTTGGTTATTGGGCAGACATTAACGATCGCAAATTGGCAGAACTAGCTTTGCAAGCAGGTCAGCAACGATATCAACTTCTCGCAGAAGCCTCACCAGCTTGTATATTTCATACTGATGTGGATGGCAATGTATTATATTTGAATCAACGCTGGAGTGAGATTACTGGATGTAGTTTAGAAGAGTCCCTGGGAAGAGGTTGGGCAAATGCCGTACATCCAGACGACCGCGAGCAGCTATTGTTGGCATGGAATCAAGCAACAACTGCGAAGTCTACGTATAAGTATGAACATCGTTTTTTGCATGATGATAATACAGTCGTCTGGGTAATTTGTCATGCTTTGCCAGAATTTAGAGATGATGGAGAACTTAAAGGTTACATCGGTACAATTACAGATATTACCGACAGAAAATTGGCAGAAGAAGCCTTATGTGAGGGTGCAGAAAGAGAAAGAGCGATCGCTCAAGTGATTCAAAGGATGCGCCAAACACTGGATTTAGAGACGATATTTGCCGCTACGACCGAAGAATTACGCCAAGTACTCAACTGCGATCGGGTTGTTGTCTATCGTTTCAATCCTCAGTGGAATGGCGAATTTGTCTCCGAGTCGGTGGGTGACGGTTGGATTTCTCTAATAGAAGAACATAACAATGACCCTTATCTTACAGAGGGTGTCTTACAAGAGGGCCGTTGCCTAGCAAGAATATTGGATAGTGCAGATAAGCCATTGGAAGACCCCGTGCAAGCAACCCCAGGTGCAAGTTTCCTCTGTGTCCCAGATATTTATAACGCTGAGTTTCATCCTCTTTATATCAGCCTCTTAGAGCGCTTTCAGGCCAAAGCCTACATTATTGTGCCGATTTTACATGGTAGTCAGCTTTGGGGATTACTGGCAAGTTATCAAAATTCCGATCCCCGCCAATGGAAACCAGGAGAAATCAACATCGTAGTTCAAATTGGCAATCAGTTGGGTGTTGCTTTACAGCAAGCACAATTGCTGGCCCAAACTCAAAGACAGTCACAAGCATTGCAAGAAGCTGTGATCGTTGCGGATGCTGCCAACCGCGCCAAAAGCGAATTCCTCGCCAACATGAGCCACGAACTGCGTACCCCACTCAATGCCATCCTTGGTTTTACCCAAGTCATGAGCCATGATCGTGATTTATCCACAGAACATCAACAAAATCTAGCAATCATCAATCGTGCTGGCGAACATCTCCTCAACTTAATCAACGACATTTTGGAAATGTCTAAAATCGAAGCCGGCAGAATAACATTAAATCTCAACAGTTTTGACTTAATTCGCCTCTTGGAAAACCTTGAAGAGATGTTACGCTTCCGTGCCACCTCCAAAGGATTAGAATTGGTCTTTGAATATACGTCTCACCTCCCTCAGTACATCCAAACTGACGAAAGTAAACTGCGTCAAGTCTTGCTCAACCTTCTGGGAAATGCTATCAAATTTACCGATACTGGGAAGGTGACGCTGTATGTAAGGATGGGGCATGGGGAAGAAACAGAAGAGCAGAAGAAAATAATTAATTCCCAATGCCCACTTGCCCTGAGCAAAGCCGAAGGGATGCCCAATACCCAATTCCTCTACTTCGAGGTAGAAGACACTGGTCGCGGTATTGCTTCACAAGAAATTGACTTGCTGTTTGAAGCTTTTGGGCAAACTGAAACCGGAAGGAAATCGCAGCAGGGAACAGGACTAGGTTTAGCAATTAGCCGCAAATACGTGCAACTAATGGGAGGAGACATTAGCGTCACCAGCACTATGGGCGAGGGAAGTAAATTTGCTTTTGATATTCAAATTAGTCTCGCCGCAGCTAGCGAAATCCAGGTCAAAAAAACTAAATGCCAAGTTATTAGTTTAGCGCCCGCTCAAAGCAAATACCGTATTTTAGTAGTTGATGACGCCACAGACAGCCGTTTAGTGCTGGTGAAAATTCTGACATCCATTGGTTTTGCAGTCCAGGAAGCAGCAAATGGCAATGAAGCGATCGCACTTTGGCAGAAATGGCAACCACACTTAATCTTAATGGATATGCGGATGCCAATTATGGATGGCTATGAAGCCACAAGAATTATAAAAAATAGAGAAAAAACCTCAATCCCAAATATCAGTTGCGATGGAAGCGCACCAAAGGCACAACCCAAAAGCGAAAATTGCAAAACCATTATTATTGCCTTAACCGCTAATGCCTTTGAAGAGCAACGAGAGGCAATGATCAAAGCGGGTTGTGATGATTATATTAACAAGCCTTTTCGCGAAGAACAATTACTAGAAAAATTGAGCGAATATTTGGGAGTTCAATATATTTTTCAAGAAGAAAGCTATCAGCTAACAAACGCAAAGCAACCAGAAGCAAAATCAATGTTGACGCTCAACGATTTAGCGACTTTATTATCTGAAATGTCACCTGAATTGGTGAAACAAGTATATACTGCCGCAGCCCAATGCAGTGATGACCTAATTTTAGAATTGATAGAACAAATCCCTTCTGAAAATGCTACACTACGAAATTTTATTAAGAATTTAGCTGATGATTTTCAGTTTGAGAAAATTATGGAATTGACAAGTATTGCAGGAGTATTATCCAGATAATAAGAATTGTGATTAACTATATAAATTCGATTTGATTCCTGTTCGCGCAGCGTGGCGCAGCCATACTTACTTGCGTAGCTAAATGTTCAAATACTTATACCAATTTTAAAAAAGAATGCGACAGATACATATTCCCAAACTTTTGTTCTGTCTAGCTTCCCTAATTTTGAATTTTGAATTTTGAATTTTGAATTGGTATTACCTTTGTCACTAATCTAGGATTTAGAAAGGATTTTAGGTAATTGCAATTCTGTCACAACTAGAGATTAGAAATATGACAGGTATCGTCAGCGTAGGCGCAGCCCGTCGTAGCCATCCTTCTTCGGGAAAAAGATCGTCCAAAAAGTCAGCTTATTGTGACTTTCAACCGACGGTAGCCTCTAATATCGTGTCCGGTTAATCACTTATTAAACCCGAAGAACCCCACCCCGCCAAGGCTGTGCTTTGTCTTCCCTCCCGAAGAGCGGGGAGCAGGGTGGTTTCATACAGGCAGAGAAAAACTTTCAAAGCCTCTCTCCGTTTCGGGGAGAGGTTTGGAGAGGGGTAAAAAGCTATGCTACAAAACGAGAAATCAAAATTTATGTATTTTCTTTATTCGTATGAAACCACCCTGCCTCCCGAAGAGCGGGGAGGGGTTGGGGATGGGGTGCAATGACTATGGGAATTATAACCAATTGGGCGGACATGATATAACTCCCTGCTTATACTAATGATTACCATTAGTATAAGCAGGGAACATTTAATTTCCTGAAAGTCATATCTGATTGCAGTCTTAGTTTATTTCACTCTTATTCAAACGGCATGGCAACTTCTAAAATTCCCTACCCTGCTTATCCCACTGTTCAGGAACGCTATTCAAATTTGTCAATATTTAGATGTGTTTGCCTTGCACTGCTCCCTGATAGTAGTAACTGTATTCTGGGTATACTAAACCAGAAAAAGAAAATTATGAGAATTAAATGCAATGTTAGTAGTATCAGATACATTATTTCCTATACTTGGCTATCGGATTATTAAGCAATTATATTCAGGTAAAAAAACCTTAGTTTATCGAGCTATCAGAGAAAAAGACCAGCAATCAGTTATTTTAAAACTGATGCGTAATGAAGAGCCTAATTTTAATGAAATTAATCAGTTTCAAAATCAATACACCATTACTAAAAATCTTGAAATTCCAGGCATAGTCAAACCAATAAGCCTAGAAAATTACCACAATAGATATGTTTTAGTAATGGAAGATTTTGGTGGTATTGCCCTTAATATCTGGCAGCAAGAAGAGGAGAGAAAAGGAAAAAATTGTGTTTCCTTGACTGAGTTTTTCGATATTGCCATTGAAATTAGTGCAACTTTAGAAGGGCTACACCGCCATCGGATCATTCACAAAGATATCAAACCTGCTAACATTTTGATTCATCCAATCACAGGTAAGACCAAAATCATCGATTTTAGTATTGCCACTCTTTTACCAAAAGAAATTCAATTTCTCACAAATCCCAACGTTCTAGAAGGTACTTTAGCTTATATTTCCCCTGAACAAACAGGACGTATGAATCGAGGTATAGACTACCGTACCGACTTTTATTCCTTGGGTATCACCTTCTTTGAACTCCTGACTGGACAGTTACCATTTAGTAGCACTGAACCAATGGAGTTAGTCTACTCTCACATTGCCAAAGAACCGCCTAAAACCAGCCATATTAACTCCAATATTCCCATAATTATATCTGATATTATCAGCAAGCTGATGGCAAAAAATGCCGAAGACCGATATCAGAGCGCTCATGGACTTAGGTATGACTTAGAGAGATGTCAAAGGCAATGGCAAGAGAAAGGAAATATTACAGCCTTTGAATTAGGGATTCGGGATATCTCAAACCATTTTGCCATTCCTGAAAAACTTTATGGTCGTCAAAGAGAGATTGAAATTCTACTAACTACTTTTGATCGGGTGACAAAGGGAAGCACGGAAATGATTTTAGTCTCTGGTTACTCAGGGATTGGTAAAACTGCTGTGGTCAACGAAGTCCACAAACCCATTGCTAAACAGCGTAGTTACTTCATCAAAGGAAAATTTGACCAATTCCAGCGTGATATTCCCTTGTCAGGATTGGTACAAGCTTTGCGGGATTTAATTGGGCAAATACTCTCTGAAACAGATGCCCAAATTCAACAGTGGAAAACAAAAATTTTATCGGCATTGAGTACCCAATCTCAGGTAATCATTAATGTAATTCCTGAACTTGAAATAATTATTGGGAAACAACCTCCATCTGCTGAACTTTCTGGTAGTGCTGCTCAAAATCGCTTCAATTTATTGTTCCAGAGATTTATTCAGGTGTTCACTACTAAAGAACATCCTTTGGTAATTTTTCTGGATGATTTGCAATGGGCGGATACGGCTTCCTTGAAGTTTATTCAATTATTAATGGATGGAACTTCTTCTCATTTTGCTAAAAATACAGAGAATATATCTGAAAATAAAGGTAGTTTACTACTAATTAGTGCGTATAGGGATAATGAAATTTTTAATCTACATCCATTATCTTTAACAATACAAGAAATTGCCAAAACAGGAACAGCTATTAATACAATTCATCTCTCACCTTTAAGTCAAATTGATTTAAACAAGTTGATTGCTGATACGCTGCGATGCCCAGAGTCTGTTGCTATACCTTTGACTCAAATGGTGTTTATAAAAACTCAAGGAAATCCATTTTTTACATCACAGTTTCTCAAACTATTATATGATAATGGACTAATTGAATTAAATTTTGATGCTGGTTATTGGCAATATGACATTACGAAAATTAAAAGTTTATCTCTTACAGATGATGTCGTAGAGTTTATGGGCATCCAAATAGGAAATTTGGACAAAAACGTACAAGATGTCTTAAAGATATCTGCTTGTATCGGTAATGAATTTGATTTAAAAACATTGTCAATTGTTCATGAGAAATCTTTAATAGATACAGCATCAGACTTATGGCAAGCACTACTTGAAGGACTAATTGTACCTCAGAAAGATGGTTATAACTTTGCATTAGAAAATGATAGACAACTACTAAGCTTTTCAACTAAAGAACCGGAAAATTTCTCAACTACTAATTCTCAACTTCCCAAATATAAATTCGTGCATGACAGAGTTCAGCAAGCAGCTTATTCTCTAATTCCCAAAGACCAAATTAAGCAAATACACTTAAAAATTGGGCTGCTTCTCTTGAAGAATACCCCAGTTGCCGAGCGGGAAGAAAATATTTTTGAGCTTGTCAATCATTTCAATATTGCAATTGAATTTATCACCGATCAAGCTAAACGTAATGAGCTAGCTGAAATAAGTCTGATAGCTGGACGTAAAGCTTTGGTATCAACAGCTTATTCATCAGCACTTAAGTATTTAACCACTGGAATTGAGCTACTAGCAGATGATAGTTGGCAGATAAAATATGAGCTAACTCTAGCTTTGTATGAAATAGCAGCAGAAGCAGCATACTTGGCTGGCGACTTTGAGCAGATGGAGAAATTAGCAGAGGTGGTATTAGTAAGAGCTAAAACACTCTTAGAAAAAGTGAAAGTCTATGAAGTAAAAATTCAGGCTTATGGCGCACAAGGTCAAGCACTAGAAGCTGTTAATCTTGCACTAGCATTTTTAAAATTACTAGGGGTAGACTTTCCCTTTAATCCTCAGCAGTCGGATGTTCAAGTAGCATTAGCGGAAACAGCATCGCATCTAAGCGGCAGGAGTATTGAAGACTTAATTAACTTACCGCAAATGACGGACTCTCGGTCATTAGTAGTGATACGTATATTATCTAATATAACTGCTTTTGCCTATACAGTCGTTCCTAGATTGTTTCCATTAATAGTTCTCAATCAGATCAACTTATCGATTAAATATGGCAATGCATCTTTATCTGCATTCGCGTATGTTGCTTATGGGGTTATATTGTGCAGTGTAGTAGGAGACATTGAGTCTGGCTATAGATTTGGCAAACTGGCTGAAAGTATGTTGACCAAATTTCAAACTCAAGAAGTTATGTTGAAGGTAATTCAAACATTTAATCAGCTCATAAGACCCTGGAAAGAACATGTTAGAAATACATTAAAACCTCTGATAGAAGTTTACTCTAATAATTTGGAAACAGGAGATTTAGAATTTGGGGCTTATTGTCTTTATACTTACTCTTATTACGCATATTTTATTGGTAAAGAATTAGTCTCGCTTGAACAGGAAATGGCAACGCATAGCAATGCTATAAAACAAATAAAGCAAGAGCGAGTTTTTCATTGGAATGAAATATATCGCCAGATGGCTTTGAATTTGTTGGGTTATTCAGAAAATTATTGCTGTTTAATTGGTGACGCGTATGATGAGAAAATAATGCTACCAATTCATATAGCGGCTAATGATGGAATTGCAATTATTTGCTTATTTATTTCTAAGCTGCAACTATGTTACCTGTTTACAGATTATTCCCAAGCGCTGGAAAATTCTCTGAAGGCAGAACAGTATTTATATGCTGGTCTAGGAATGATAATAAGTACTCAATTCTATTTTTATGATTCATTAGTACAGCTTGCTTTGTACCACGATGTTGATGAAGACAAACAACAAAAAATTATCAAAAAAGTTATAGCAAATCAGGAAAAAATAAGATTTTGGGCAGATCATGCTCCAATGAATTATTTACATAAATTTTATTTAGTCAAGGCAGAACAGCATCGAGTTCTTGGTCAATATCTTGAAGCGATAGATAATTATGAGTATGCTATTTCCCTTACCAAAGAAAATGAGTACATTAACGAAGAAGCTCTTGCTTATGAATTAGCGGCTAAATTTTATCTCGAATGGGGTAAACAGAGAATCGCCCAACTCTACCTCACTGATGCCTACTATTGCTATCTTCGCTGGGGTGCGTTAGCTAAAGTTGATGACTTGCAAAAACGCTATCCTCAATTGCTTATGCCCATCATTCAGCAAGAAAAATTTAGCCATTCTTGCAGTGAAAAAAACCTACCTGAACTGAGCATACACCTATCTACACTTAGCAATAAATCTACTCTGTCGACCAGTGAAACTATGGTTGGCTCCAACACCAGTATTTCAGATATGTTAGATTTAGCAACTGTCATTAAAGCTTCTCAAGCAGTGTCTGGAGAAATTGAATTAGAGGCACTTATTTCTACTTTAATGGAAGTTCTCATGGAAAATGCAGGAGCTTCTAAATGTGTGTTGATATTGAGTGAAGCTAATAACTTAGACTTAACTGTTTCTGCAATTAGTTGTGGTTCAACTTTTGGAGTTACTCACACGGACTTTTTATCTATTCCTTTAGAATCCAGTGATCATGTTCCTATTTCTTTGATTAATTATGTCAAACGAACCCAAGAAATACTAGTAATTGATGACATCAAGGCTCAAGGGAGTTTTGCGATAGATAACTATATTAGCCGTGAGGAAGCAAAGAGCATATTATGTATTCCTATGCTTAATCAAGGCAAGTTGCTGGGGCTTATTTATCTAGAAAATAATTTAACTACAGGACCATTTACACGCGCTCGTCTAGAAGTTATAAAACTGTTAACTATCCAAGCCGCGATATCTTTAGAAAATGCCATTCTCTACAAAAATTTGGCTGGAGCTAATGAGCAATTGGAGGAATACAGCCATATTCTAGAGGAAAAAGTGGTAATAAGAACGGCAGAAATTAACGAAAAAAACCAACATTTGCAAGAAACATTAAAAGAATTACAAAGTACACAAAGTCAATTAATCCAAAGTGAAAAAATGTCTTCTTTAGGGCAAATGGTAGCGGGAATTGCTCATGAAATTAATAACCCTATCAATTTTATTCATGGTAATATTAATCATGCAAGTGACTATGTTGAACAATTGCTAGAATTGATTAATATTTATCAGCAAGAATATCCTCATCCATCAGCAATAGTAGAGCAAAAAGTTCAGGAGATAGATGTAGAATTTCTGACAGAAGACCTACCAAGAGTTCTCGATTCTATGAAGGTAGGAAGTTCCCGTATCCGAAATATTATTCTGAGCTTACGTAACTTCTCTCGTTTAGATGAATCGGAAATGAAACCTGTAGATATTCATGAAGGCATCGACAGTACCTTAATGATTTTGCAGCACCGACTCAAGGAAAAGAACGAACGCCCGGAAATTGAAGTCTTTAAAGAATACGCACAACTGCCGAATATTATTTGCTATGCTGGTCAACTCAACCAAGTGTTCATGAATATTTTAAATAATGCGATCGATGCTTTAGAGGAGTATAAGAATGAAGAAGATTCTCCAAATAAAAAGCCTCAGATTCGTATTCGCACTGAACTAGGAGAACTAAACACACTGAAGATTCGGATTACTGATAACGGTCACGGCATGACTGCACAGGTGCAGGAGAAAATATTTAATCCTTTTTTTACTACTAAGCCAATAGGAAGTGGTACGGGGTTGGGGTTGTCAATTAGCTATCAAGTAGTGAGCAAGCACAAGGGTCAGTTAAGTTGTAATTCAACTCCGGGAAAGGGGACTGAGTTTGTGATTGAGATTCCAATGCAACAGTGAGCTCCTAAAAAATTTATAATCCGGTTCGGTTGAGGGTTGAGTCGAACCGGATTATAGAGCAATACGCTTGGGTTAAGGGTTATTGGTGTAGATGATTGGTCTTTCAAGACGCGATAAATCGTGTCTCTACATTAGGGTTTTGGGTATGGAGATATTAACGAACGCTTCTCACTTTACACTTACCGCGATCGCAGAATCATTAAGAGATGGCTGTTGTTTTGCCTGTAATTCCTGTCGGAGATTCTTATAGGCAGATGGATCTGCTGGCATCATCAACTCTCCAAACAAGTTTCCTGGTTTGCGGCGGGTGCTAAGACCCATATCCTGAAGCAATTCATCAATGTAATGGAATGTAAAAGGAGTTACACATGCTCCACTGACGAAAGCATAAGGTCTATCTTTCTTCCTCCATTCCAACTCTGCTGTTACATCCTCTAACATCTGTTGCGGGGATGGTAAAAATATATTTCCTTTGACATACTCTGATAACCACCTAGCACCAATTTCTGCTGATAACTGGGCACAGAAAGTATAGTTATAACCAACAAAACCCATTTGGGGAACATGAGGGTGAATGAGATGGCGGTAAAGATGGATAGTGCCTTCCTCATCAAATACGTGTCTGCGGTACTTATCTTCTAAAAAAGGGATATCCTGAAGAAACCCCGTGCCAAAGACAACCACATCTGCCTGTATTTTCTCGCCGTTATCCAATTCCACGCCAGTAGCAAAAAACTTATTGATTTTTGTCTTCACAGCACGAATTTTGCCTGCGCGTACATGCTCAAAAAAGCCTTCAGGCACCAAGCCGACACTACAACCAATCAATTTGTTCATCGGTTGTTTGGGCACCATCCCA
Source organism: Nostoc sp. DedQUE02 (assembly GCF_034531035.1). Classification (NCBI taxonomy): domain Bacteria; kingdom Bacillati; phylum Cyanobacteriota; class Cyanophyceae; order Nostocales; family Nostocaceae; genus Nostoc; species Nostoc sp. DedQUE02. The sequence continues at coordinate 18,909 of NZ_JAVRBY020000089.1, forward strand.
CAAGCATCAAGAGGAAACTGTAAACGCATGATAGTCTCATTTAGCCGCCAGAATGCCCATACTAGTGGCTTGCCAAAACTATGCAGCCACTTCTCCCATCCTTGAAGTTTATGATAGGGCATCCAAGTTTCTGCAAACCGAGTTAAGAAAATATACTTGATGTTGAACAAACCGAGAAAGAAGTTGGGAAATTTCCACAATGCTTGACGGAACACAAGGGTACATTCCTTAGCCTTGCTAGCTGCGAAATTTGCCAGATCGGTGGCTGACTTGCCAAAACCGACAACAACCACTCGCTTGCCCTCAATTACAGAGCCGTCATTAAAGTTGTTAGTATGTATTACCTCACCCCCGGCGGCAATAAACTCTTCCATTCCCGGCAAGTTAGGAATATAGGGAATATCATAAGTGCCATTGCATACAATCACAAAGTCGAAGTTGTAATTTTGTTTTCCGATCTCCTTACCATCTTCTTGAAAGCTAACGCTAACCATCCATCCAGGAGTATTTCCTGATTTCCGCTCCACTTTAGTTACTTTTGCACCGAACTGAATTTTTTCTGTTACACCAAAGTGTTGGGCATAGGATTCAAGGTAAGCGCATATTTGCTCTCCTGAAGGCCATTCTGGATAAGAGGCAGGCATAGGATAGTCTGAGAAAGCATAGGTGTCTCTAGGATTTTGGAGCGACAGTCCTGGATAAGCCCTCGCTCTTTCCCACACACCACCAAGTTTCTGCTGCTTCTCGAACAATGTAACCTCGTTACCTTCTTCAAGAAATGTCTTGGCTGACACTAATCCGCTCACTCCTGCCCCAATCACGCATATTTGTTTCGCTGTCATCTTGGGTTATCCTCAATTATTATTGGGCTTACGCAAGAATACACGCAGTAAGGGCAATTCATGAATTGCCCTAAGAAGAAAATCAAAGTTTTGACTATTGTTTGCGTAAGTCCTATATTAGATTGGCACAGGAATTTGATATGCGCTATCGTTAACTGATGAAGTAGGTAAATGATTGTCGCTGAGGTATTCTGACTGTTCTTGAGACTTAATTACATAAGTTAAGTATTCATATTGAGAGGGTAGATTTGTACTCAGGTAATTGGCTTTTTCTTTAATTGCCTTAAATTTAGCTAGCGCCTTCTCGTCGTCAAGATGCTCCAGCAGAGGTAAACTGCCTTCAGGCTTATGATTGAGTCCAAGTAACATTACCGAATAAGAGTATGTCTCGAAGCCATGAAAATATGGATTGATATTCTTTTTATTTGGTAATCTGCTTCTCCACAACTTTAACTTTTCTTGCAGTTCTACAGGAACTTTAATTTCTTGTTTAGTTGCTTGCCAAAACTTTGTATCTGCTCGATCGCTAGCACGATAATGGAGTACTAAAAAGTCCCGAACACCATCTAGGCAGTTAGCGATCGCTCTATTATAGTTGCGGATCAACTCTTCATTGAACGACTTCCCTGGAAAGTGATTGACTAACTCTTCAATTCCATGCTGAATAAAAAATATGCCAGTAGATTCTAATGGTTCAACAAATCCACTAGAAAGCCCTATTGCTACACAGTTTTTTACCCATGAGTTTCTGTTACGTCCAATCCTCATTTGGATATGAGAGGCTTTGCAATTATCAGCGACATTTCCTAGATGCTGGCGAAATTCTTGTTCTGCTTCCTGTGCAGAGATGAAGGCGCTGGAATAAACATATCCTGTACCATCTCTGCCATACAAAGGTATATTCCAGACCCAACCTGATGAGAGAGCAGTTGCAGTTGTGTAAGGGTTGATACCATTTTTCTGAATATCGCTTGGTATTTGTATGGCGATCGCGCGATCGCACAGTAGCGACTCTGAATAAGAAATGAATGGCTCACCAAGAGCTTTGTTAATCAAAAGACCACGGAAACCAGTACAGTCAATGAAAAGGTCTCCACTGATAATCCCATGCTCGTTAGTATTGAGACTATCTATGCTTCCATCCTCAGTTAAATTTACATCTACCACATCATCAACAATTTGTTTCACGCCCCTCTGTATTGAATAATCTTTCAAGAATCTAGCAATTAGATTTGCATCAAAATGGTAGGCGTAAGGATATTGCCCTTCAGCATCAGCAAGTGTGATGAGGTTTTTTTCAGAAAAATGTTTCTCTGAGAATAAATGTTCTACTCTGTCATCAAAGATTTTGCCGTTAAGATATCTCGGAGACCTTTGATGATCGCACAGCGTCGGGGCCATGAAGCAGGAATAATCAAATGGTTCATTGGCACTCTTAAGTTTTAACCACCATTCAGAGATACTGAATCCATCAATAAAATCAAATCTTTCAAAAGGGTGGTAAAAGTGTCTTTTATCGGAGTTCCAATCAACAAATCTAATCCCCATTTTATAAGTAGCATTGCATTTTGGCATCCATTCATACTCTTGTAATCCCAGAAAATCAAAAAATGATTTGATGCTACTAAAAGTTGCTTCACCAACTCCAATCTTGGTAATATTAGAAGACTCTACCAGAGTAATCTGAACATTTTTTTTCAAGGCTTTGCTCAAATAAGCTGCCGTCATCCAACCTGCTGAACCACCACCGACAATTACAACATTTTGTACATGCTGTGACATAGTAAAATTTCTCCTTCTGGCTTGAATTAGGTATTAATTTTCAATTTCAAGAAGTTTGCTTATTAATTTATGCAGTTTTCAATGGTTGCTCAATTTTATGGTTTTTGGCATATACCAAAAGACTATTTGTAAATTGGGTAAAAACTGTAAATAAGTTTTCAACCAGTTCAAAAGCTTCTTGTTGGTCTGCTTCTGATAGTTGAATATTTTGTAACAATTCATCTATTCCAGATGAACCTGTGATATGACCAGTTTCAACATCCAAATGGAAATCTGCAAAATATCGGCATGATTTTTGGGTAATTGCTTTAATTTCTTTGCCAATCTCTGCTGCTATGGAAAACATTATATTACCTGTTGCTTCGGTAACTTCAATTACTATTAGTTTTTGAATAGGAGTAGCTTGCAAAGTATATCGATAGAGTTGATAGCTCAACCAGCGAGCATTCTGAGTTTCTTCACTCCAAAGAAATTTCAAGGCATCACTAAATTGCAAGGTTTTGTCAAATTCTAAGTTCTTCAAATCTTCCAGAAACCACAGCCAATGATGGTCATCTTCATAAGTATGCTTGTTAATTAATGCCTGAATTGGATCGTTTGTTGGTTCTACCCGCAAAAAATACTTATTCAGTTCTCCAAAATTCATAATAAAATGAGCAGCACATGGTGCCCAAGCTAACCTTTGTCTGGGATTTATACTTTTATCTCGCATAAAATTAAACAAGGGCACTTGAGCAAAATCTTGTTTTCTTTCTGCAATCAGCGCTAAGATTTCTTGCATTTTTAATTGCACCAGATTTCAATATTTAATGTGAAAGAAGGAGTAAAATGTCTGTTTGGTTGTACAGAAGATAACCTCCAACATATTTGGTTGTTAGATTACCATTTTCTTTATAATCATTAGTTCAAAATTCACTATTTAATTAGCAAATAATGTCTAATAGGTTATATCGTATTGAGGCTAACGCTAAATTGTAACCAGCTAATATACCGTTATTGTTTTTACTTTAAAACCAGTATACTTAAGTAGGTATCGAAACTTACAATTAAGTATATTTGCTGAAAAATAGTCTATGAAACTGAGCAATCTGGAGAAATGCAACGACCCTCAATACTGCTCGGTTAAAAGGAAAAGGGTAAGGGGAAAAGGAGTAGAAGGCTCGATATATAAGGTTTTTTCCCTTTTCTCCTTAACTGATAAGTATTGCAACGCCTTACATCTGTATTTTTATGGTTCACAGCGTGTAGGTCAACAAAAGACTGCGGAGGCGATCGCTCACCGGAGTATCTTTATTAACAGCAAATTTGCTGCTGATATCGTGTCTGGTTAAAGACTTATCATTAAGGGGGCAGGGGGCAGCACTTCGGCTCATTTCGGCTACGCTCAATGACCAACGCGGAAATCGAGCGACTTGCACTGAGTTTCGACACTTCGACAAGCTCAGTGCATCGCTACGCGGTAATCGAGCGAAGTCGAGATTCAACTACCGCGCAGTCGTTGTGAGTCGAGATTCAA